>CAZMVS010000143.1:0-4294 GCA_964569525.1 uncultured Planctomycetales bacterium | reverse complement strand
CTGGTCGGCCAACTGTTGGAATACGGCTATGAAGTCTGGCTGACAGCCGATCACGGCAACATCCAGTGTGATGGCAAAGGCCGTCCATCTGAAGGTGTGATTGCCGAAACGCGCGGCGAGCGGGTTCGTGTCTATCCCACGCCGGAACTCCGTTCTCAGGTCGCTGGGGCCTTCCCGTTTGCCCACGAGTGGCAGCCGGTCGGATTGCCAGCGGACTATTTCCCCCTGGTGGCTGGTGGCCGCGACGCATTCGTGAACCGGGGAGATACCATCGTAGGTCACGGCGGTATAGCCATCGAAGAAGTCATCGTGCCCCTTGTGAAGCTTGAAAGGAGGACACGGTGATGGGCAAAAGACATGAAGCCATTGGCATCAAGCAGGCGATCCGTTTCGAGTGGATGCAGAAAGCAGCCAATCTGCTGCTGGCAGGACTTGACGCCAAAACCATCCGCCAGGAGCTGCATGAGTTCCTCGCGGACAGAAAAGGCAACGGCTCCGAAGGCGAACGAAGCGACCAGACCCGAACTTTTGTCGTTGATAACCTGATGAAGACTTGGGTGTCTCCGGACCCGGTACTGGTTCCCTTCCGGGATGCGGCGCTGGCGTTTTTGCGTAAGCACCCTTCGATGGGGCTTGCGGTTCATTGGGGGATGATCTCGGCGGTCTATCCGTTTTGGTCCAATGTGGCACGACAGACCGGTCGCTTGCTGGCCCTGCAGGACCAGGTCACCCACACGCAGATCATTAACCGGCTCAAGGAACAATATGGCGACCGACAGACTGTCAGCCGCTGTGCACAATATGTTATCCGCTCATTTGTCTCCTGGGGGGCCTTGAAGGATTCCGAAGCCAAGGGCTGCTATGAGAAAGTCGCTCCGGTGAGCATTGCCGATTCGGATTTGGCCATCCTGATGTTCGAATCCGCTCTCCTTGCTACCCCGGAGGCCAAAGGCGCATTGGGGCTGCTACTGAATAATCCGGCATTCTTCCCATTCCAGCTTCCTGTAATGACCGGCGACTTTGTATCCCAACGCAGCGACCGGATCGACGTGGTTCGCTATGGACTGGACGATGAGCTGTTGAAGTTAAAGGCATAGCGACACATGGCAAGGAATGAAGTCAAAAAATCGGAGCAGAAAAGTTGAGGAGGGTTTCGTATGAGCGCATCTGACAATCTTGAAGCAATATGGGCTGCACCATTTGGTGACGCTCTGGATGCCCTGGACGCGCTTATGGCCCAGCATGGGAGAGTGTTCCTGATCGGTGCGGGTTGCAGCAAATGCGCAGGCCTACCGCTGATGGAAGAACTTACTGCTAAGGTACTGGATAGCGGTGTGCTGGATGCTGACACCACAGATATTCTCAAGGGAATTCAGGTCAGCTTCACTGGCGCGAGTGGTCCAAATATTGAGGACTACCTCAGTGAAATTATCGACCTTCTGGCCATTGCTGAGAGAAGGTCTGAACGAGGCGCAACTGATAACCAGGTCTTTATCAAAGACAAGCAATATTCTGGACAGCAACTGAGGGAATCTGCAGAAAAAATAAAGCGCACTATCTCTGACATCATTGAGTGTAGCGACAAGAAAATTGATGTGGCGGTTCATCGAGAATTCGTAAAAGCGGTTCACCGCCCGATTCGACCAGGCAAAACAGACGGCCTTGGTTGCGTGGATTATCTCTGCCTCAACTACGACACGCTTCTTGAAGATACCCTCGCGCTTGAGAGAATTTCTTTCTCAGATGGTCTGGATGGCGGAGTCACCGGATGGTGGAACCCTACAGTTTTTGAGCGTGACGGGATCTCGTCGAGGATCTTCAAATTGCACGGCTCCATAAACTGGTGTGAGTTCGATGGCGATCCGCTTCCACGCCGTGTCGCCGGTAATGTCAATGTGCAATCCGAGGGTGACAAAAGAATCCTCATTTGGCCTGCGTCAACCAAATACCGCGAGACTCAAAGAGATCCCTACGCTCAATTGGCCGAACATGGGAGAAGAGCATTAAGGGCTGCTCCGGGGTCACAGAAAATTCTCATTACTTGCGGGTATCGCTTTGGAGATTCACACATCAATCTCGAAATTGACCGTGCGCTGCGTGAATCGGATGGTCGTCTTACCGTCGTAGTGTTTACTTCTGACAATGATCCACAAGGCCAACTGAAGGGGTGGCACGATGATCCCGCCATCACCGAACAGGTTCTCATTTTCGCAAATCGTGGCTTCTTTCATGGCAGCAATAAAACGTCATCCGACGCCGACCTACTTTGGTGGAAGTTTGAAAATCTGACCCGCCTGCTTGGAGGTGAAAGATGAACATGTCGACCCGTAATCCCAATGAGCCAATTGAGAATCTGGCAATCGGCCAGATAATTGAGGTTGATGGATCTCGCCTTGTAGCCGAGTTGAATCCAACTCTCTCGGAACTCTCGCGTGTGTATGCGGGAGAAACCTATCCTATCGGACAATTTGGTTCCATTGTCAGAATCCATTTCGGGCGTCGGCTCGTCTACGCGTTGGTCGGCCGACTGAGGATGAAATCTGAATTTCAGGCGGAACGAGGATTGGTGCCAGCATCATCTTCGGATGAAAGAATTGTCGAAGCCGACCTGTTCGGCGAAGGCGAATGGGTTCATGGGGCATCCGGTGAATGGGAACTTCGTTTTGAACGTGGGGTTTCAACCTATCCACTCCCGCAGCAAACCGTTTATCTGACTCCAAAAGCTGAATTACGGTTTATTTACGGGAAAGCGAAGGGTGCCGTTGTTAAGCTCGGGCAGCATGTCGGTTCCGGCGGAACCCCCTGTCTTGCGGATTTGAACGAACTCCTCGGTAAACATACAGCAGTTCTCGGGTCCACTGGTGCTGGCAAATCGGGTACTGTTGCCGCCATCATTCATAGTATTCTTGAGAGGGGCGACACAAATTCATATGAGAAATGGAAGCCCAGGATAATTATCCTGGACCCCCATGGTGAATACGGTAGCGCATTTGCTGATCACACCAAACTTTCTTCTGATGACGGAACGTTAACCCTTCCATACTGGCTGTTGAACTTCCAGGAGACAGTTGCCCTGTTGATTGGAAAGACTGAATTTGTCGCAACATCACAGGCCAATATCGTCAAAAGCGCTCTCATATCCGCCCGTGAAGAGGGAGCACAGCAGCTTGGTCTTGACGCCAATCTCATTACTGTCGATTCTCCCGTTCCATATAAGTTATCGGCACTTAAGGCAAAAATCGAAGCAGACAAACCTCCACAGGCCAGCAAACAGGATTCTCATAACTCGATACTTCAAAAACTCGAAGTATTGATGACCGATGCCCGACTTAGATTCATGATGACGGAATGGAATGGTGATGGTAACGATCCATTCCCTGTAGTCATCAAGCAACTCACTGGGGACGGACCTCAACCACGCATTGTTGATCTGTCCGGCGTCCCCAACGAAGTCGCCGGTGTGTCGAGTGCGGTTATTGCTCGGACACTATTCAATCTGAAGATATGGCAGACCCAGATAGAGCGGGAATCAGATCCGGTCCTATTGGTTTGTGAAGAAGCTCATCGCTACGTTCCGAATCGGGGCGAAGCGCAATATGAGGCCGCTCAAGAGGCAATCAGGCGCATCGCCAAAGAAGGGCGAAAGTATGGCGTGGGTCTCTTGTTGGTATCCCAGCGCCCGAGCGAAGTTGAGGCAACTGTTCTTTCACAATGTAATAGCTGGATTGTTCTGAGAATTACCAATGACGCCGACAGGGAGCACGTTCGATCCATACTGCCAGATTCGATGTCCGGTCTGACGAAAATGCTATCTGGCCTGCGGAGGCAGGAAGCGATTTTTGTTGGCCAGGCTGCAATGCTGCCTTCGCGCATTCTTATACGGGATTTGAAGCCTGAGCAGCTACCGAAATCAAATGACATCGATTTCGATAAGGGGTGGCAAAATGATGCAACCCCAGACGCACAGATCCAAGAGGTGGTTAACCGTTGGAGATATCAGCGCCGATGATTTCAAATATGGCTTTAGTGATTGGCCCGGTCTACTCAAACATCAAAAAAGCGGTGCTCGTTGCCAACTTCGGGACGAACAGTAAAATATGGATATTATGTCCGACGATCTGAAAACCGCAAAATCTGCTCTCGCCAAGCTCCATCAGGATATGGAGGCCATTAACCGGCTGGCCAAACCGTCCTACTCCAATGTAATTGAGCAGATGGAGCGCACGCTGGAACCCATCCGTCGTCAGCAGTTGGAAATCAGCCGTGCCTTCGAATTGTCTGGAGCCATGGCCCG
>CAZMVS010000142.1:0-14452 GCA_964569525.1 uncultured Planctomycetales bacterium | reverse complement strand
GTAATAGTATTCGTCCCACTCGGCATTATCGAAATCACCACGCCAACCGGCACCCCAGGCATTGGGGATCTCGCCGCCCCAGAAACCGAAGAAGCCGTTTTCAAATCCGCCGTTGACGGCAAAACCGATGAGGTTCTCTTCGGTGAGGTCAAGATCCACGTCACTCGTGGTTTGCCCGTCGGTCACCGTGACATTCGACTGGGTATCGGGAGAGTATCCTTCAACCTCAGCTTCCACGTCATACGTGCCCGCTTTGACGTTGGTAATAGAGTAATCCCCGTTGGAGTCAGTGGTGTCACTGTAGCAACGCGTCGTGGTCTTCACGGTTACGCCGACGATCGGATTATCACACTGATCGACCACGGTACCGGAAATGGTACCCGTTTCGGCCGGATCCATATCGAAGTCCACCGTCGTGGTTGATCCGTCGGTGACCGTCACGTTGGTCTCCTGATCCTGATCATAACCAGTCAGGTTGGCGTTGACCGTGTAGGTATCCGCCGGCACGTCGGAAATGAAGTACACGCCGTTACTATCAGTGGTATCCGACCAGCAGCCGGTGGCGGTCGCGACCGTCACGCCGGACAGCGGATCACCGCAGTCATCCACCACGGTACCGGACAGGAAGCCCCGCTCGGAGGCATACAACGAGAAGTCCTGAGAGGTGCTCTGGTTTTCCAGAACCTCAACCTGCCATTCCGTATCCGAATCGTAATTCGCTACGCTGGCGGTCACATCGTACTTGCCAATGGTCAGGTCGGTAATCTCGTAGTAACCGTTGCTGTCCGTGTAATCATCACCATCGGTGAATTGCGAGCTGTGGGCCACCACGTGAGCATTCTGGATGGCGTTCCCGCAACGATCCTTCACGTACCCGGTGATGTCGCCCGGATCAGGCGCCGATTCTTCAGAGAAGGAGCAATCGTCGAAGCTGCTCCAGTGGTAGCCGGAAGTGCCCCAGCGGTCCTCACTGAAGGAACGAACGTAAACGGTAGCCGTATTACCACTGGCGATGCCGCTGACCGACATCTGCACCCATTCGGCACCCCAGTTTTCCGCCCAGACCACATCTTCGCTGTTGATGTCCAGCCCGCCGGTGGGATCCAGGCCGACCTGGGCCCGCGTGCACTGGTTGTTACAGCAATAACCATAAGCGGTAAAGGTTACGTAATTACCATCGGTGACCGAAATCCGCTGGCACAAACCACCGTTAATGACACCGCGACGATTACCGACGGTAACTCCTGCGTCACCGCTACGGGCACCGTCTCCGTCAACAACGATGGTATTCCATTCGCCGACACCGCCGCCAATGGGTACCCAGTCCGCGGGGATCAGGTCGCCGTTGAATCCGCCCGCCGCAAAGGCCTGCGTATCAATCGTGCTTCCCTCAAAGTTCCCGTTCTGCAGACTCTGGTTCGCCGAGGCGTCCCACTCGAACAGGTAATGGGTATCCGTGGCGAAGTGGGTGTCTTCATTGGACCATACGGTGTTATCGATGGTCACGCCGGTCCAGACCGAAATGGTACTGCTTTCGGCCGGTACCGCCGCCCAACTTCGATGGAAACCGGGATAATACAGCGGACTTCCGCCAACTTCATCCCACAGAACCTGGTCGCCGGTCATCCAGGTGCAACCGCCGATGGTCCCGTCGTCGTCCGGCGTACCGGGCGTGGTTCCGCCGGTGGGATTAATCCCGAAGTTCAGCAGGTAACGCTTGCCATCACTATCCCAGTCATCGTTATAGAAATCCTGGAAACCAATGAACTGATACACCTTCCCGGAAGTGACGCTGCTGACCTGCTGATAGAGGCCGGCCGCACTCAAACCCGAGGCGGGCATATCCCCGTCTTCCATGTTATTGATTTCCTGGGCCGGCTTGCTTTCGTAATACGACCACTTATCCGTAAAGCCAATGCAGCTGTTGTCGTTCACCACGTAAGAGGTCCAATTGTCGGCCACTCCACTGGTGAAGTTATCCAGCATCGCATTGCTCAACAGGTTGGTCTTCGGCGCCGCGACCGGCGTACCGGTTACCTGGGCGGGAGCCGCGTAATGCACATTCGTCTGGTTATCCCGCGCGTAGGCGCAATAGTAGTAAGTCGTGTTGTTGGTCAAACTCTTATGGTCATACGAAACGGTTTCGCCCGCGTCGCCGACCCATTCGACCACCAGGGTTCCGTCGGTCGGACCGGTCGGATATTGATCGGTTCGATAACGGACCACCGTGCTGTAGAAGTTGCCGTCGTCCGGTTGCCACCATCGTAAACGGTTCATGCTGTCCGCCTCGCCCACAAAGAAACCTGCAGCAGGTTCCGGCGGCAAAGCGGTAATGGTAAAGTCCTGGTTGGTGGTCTGATCATCACTCACCAGGATGTTATTTACCGTCTGGCCTGAATAATAAGCCTTGCTGGCCGTCAAACTGTAATACTGCGAACCGTTTTCCGGAACGGGCAACGAAATGGAATAATGCCCGTTGGAATCGGTCATGGCAATACCCGAATTCACGGCCTGAATGGTCACGTTTTCGATAGCATCACTGTGCTGATCATAAACGTATCCCGAGACCGTTCCAACACCGGAAGGCATGCAACTTAAGTCAAAAGTTTTAGTGAAAACTTCGTACTCGCAATTTGGCACATCCGTGTCGTAAGCAATGATCAGATCATTGCCCACCTGGACAACGGCATCCTTATGCGGTGTGGAATGATCCTCGCCGATGCGGGTATTGTTATACCAGGCACCATTAAAGCGGGCTCGCCAACGAACCTTGCCCGGGCAGCCGTCGCAACCAAATCCCTGCCAGAACACATGCACGTTATCGTTGGAGTCGTAAAAGACCACCGGATAACGATCCAGGGCAGTTGCATTGGATATATTGAACGGCGTGGACCAAGTCTGGCCGTTGTCATCGGAGAAAGAAATGAAAATCTCCAACCACTGCTTGTCCGCGTCACCATCCACATCGCGGGCCCAGACCGACGCCAACTCCGTGGCGTCCGAATTCCAGGCCAGATCCTCTATCTTCATGCCCGAGAGCTGAGTTCCCATGCCGGAAGGCCAGGAACCAGAGGTCCGCTTGATCAGGTAAGCATTATGTTGGTAAAAATAGCTGCACCAGATGGTCGAGCCGTCGCTTTCGTCCACGTAAATGCGGCTGCCCGTAGGCCAGTCATTTTCGTGGCTGGTGCCCCAGATGTATTCCGCACTGCCCCAGGACTGTCCGGACGGTTTATAGCGACCCCACAAGGCACTGCGGTCGTCGCCGCTGCCGTCGAACAACTTGACCCAATGGAAGTAAATTCCATCGTTGTCATCGACGACCACATTAGCCATGTGCCCGCCGGTATGGCTGTTCCAGTCCACGGCCAACTCCACCGGTGTGCTCCAGGAACCGCTGGATACCGGCTTGTAGGTCCAGTAAACCGTGCCCTTGCCCCCGAAGACATGCAAATCGCCATTGGCAATGACAATCTTTGGAGCGCTGCACTTGCCATCTGAACTGATCAACTTGACCGGTGTGGACCAACTGCCGCTGGCGTTGGTCGTGTAATAAATGCCGCCTGTGTTGTCGAAATAAAAATCGGAATAAGCAACGTGCATTTTGTTGCTTGAATCGACCGCGATCGCGGGCGATAGGGAAAACCTGCCGCACTCATTGGACAGGTTGACCCCACTGCTCCAATCGCACTGGGCCAAGGCTATATCCGCCGACGCCAGCGTCAACGCCAGCCCGACACATAGCCATAATTTCCATTTACCTCTCATTACTTTTTCTCCCTTAATAAACTTTCTTTTTCCTACACAATAATCGAGAACCCTTCCGCTCCTCCTGAAACATCGTGTGATCTCTTCTTATGCCCCCGGCCTGACCTCCTTTCTTATATCATCCTGAAACCTCCTAACCCGTTCTAAACCCTTACCTCCGATCCAATAACCTCCTTACAATAAGCGCACCATAACCGTTTGGCATACACCGCCCGGCCCAAAAGCCGGCGGCGCAACCATCACAGACCTCTGCCCCCCACAAAGAATTTTGATAAACAAAAAATCTCTTGGGAAATTGCTAAAACTCTCATTTACCCAAATGCACAACCGGAAACCCCGTTGATAAAACCATAATCTGACAACGGGAACTTCCAGCCACACGCCTCGGGAACTCTATACTTAAATCTCCGCTCACGTATGCTCGTTTGAGTGTGCTGACGTGGTCAAATCAAATGCTGCTTCCCTGCGCACTATATCCTGTCGAAACACAAAGTCTTAAAAGAATGTTATGACTTATTTAATAGGTGACTTTGTTATACGACAACTTAAGACTACCGTCCCGTTTTGTTTAAATCAAGCGGAAAATGCGCAAAATTATCACGATTTTGATCATTTAGTGACAAGTAGATTGACATGCCTTTTTAAACTTCTTTGTAGAGAAATATCAGCTTAACTCTTTTATGAAAAAACAACCGCGATGTGTGAAGATTGGCAAGTTGTTTAAATGCACGAAGCTTGACGAATAACATAACAATCACTTTGCAAACCGTAAAGATTTTCCCTTACGGATAGTCGATAACCCGAAAATCTTGAACTATTCATTTTTTTGGAACCGACGAGCCTGCACAAAAATACTTTCACCAAATTAACAGGCATGAGTCATTAAAGGGAAGTATGCGCAAACTTTGCGCAATTACTTTCCAAGATAATAAAAACGCACCGCATTACCTAAGGGTAACTACTTATCCGCTCGGCCTTTCTCCAGTTGTATTCCTACTTCACTGAGCGTGAGCTTTCGCCGGCCTCCAAGCGCGCAAATGCGGAAGTCAGCTTGATTCGTTCGATTGCAAAAACGTACTGCGGGTAATTGCAGTTTTACATTACGCCACAAACCAGATTTTTTAATCGCAAATGATTGACCCGCTCGAAAAGCACCGTTCCGCAAGCCTTCTCCAGCATCAACCCCGTCATAATCCACTCGAAATGAATCGCAACCTCCATCATCAAGAAACGTAATAGAGAGCTTTGCGGAACAGTTCTGTTCATCAAAGGCGTAGGAATCATGAACATCGAAATAGAAGAACCGCCCCCAATCTTCATGTCCGGAACCGGCGGTTACGACGGCGGGCCTGCCGGCGACATCCCGCCACTCCCAATGCCCGTCTCCATGCGGCGGCAGCAAATTCAATCCCTCCACGTTTCCCGGCACCCAACTGACCTTTTTGACGTCATCAAACGGGCCGGTGATTTGCAGCTTCCTGCCGGCCTTGAATTGTCGTGCGTATTCGGCGGTCAGCTTGATGTATTGATCCCCGTATTCCTCCGAACGAGCGATATCCGTGCCTTCATGCCATTCATTCCACGTTTCCACGTGCACCATCCAGGGACGGCGGTCCGGTTGCATCACCAGAAGCTTTTCCCACTGCCGCTTGTAAAAGTCTCCCCTTTCCCGATCAAAAACACGCGGCTTACGTCCGGGCACCGCGCTATGGTCATAACCCGGCCCAAGAGCTGCCACGTGGTCGCCGATCAGCAGCCCACTCGACCCACCCCAACGATACCAGGCATCGCCCCGGCCGGGCCAATCCGCATGCCTCACAATGAACAAATCGACACCGAAATCTTTTTGGAAACGCCGGCGGGTATCTTCGAACAATTTGTCATCAACGTCCTTGGCAAACTCGGCCGCGTACAGAAAAACAATAGGCCGCCCGTCAATCCGGGCCCACTTACTCGGGGGAATCATGCTGAAAAAATCACGAATGGTAACGTAAAACCACTCCCGTCCTCGCTCGGTGGTTAAATCGATATGCTCACCGCTCAAAAACACGTGACCCCGCATACGATTATCCCGCAACGTCGTGGTGTCATAAAACATCCCGATCTGCGGCGGGGCTGGCTTGTTCACATCCTCCCTATGCTCGTCAACCATACGCTGATGGACTTCAATCAACGGCGGGATCCCCTCGTTGCTGAATTGATCATACGTCCCCGGAATTCCCCAATAGACGGGCATGATAAAATCGATCTTCGCCCGGCAGATATCCTGCAACTGGGCGTAATGCCAGTCCACAGACTTGTAACTTAGTTTATCCATCATGTTTTTCGGCGGATGGGTGGTCAGGGCGTCACTACCGTTCACATTCTTTACATGCGCACCACTTTCGGCGTCGTACCAGTAAAAATAAGAAGCGCCCACCACTGGTTGACCGGATTTGAAGGTCTCCGCTTTACGATGCACCGCCGGTTGCCGCTTACAATACGGGCCGGGAGGATCTATTTCCGTCAACTCAACGGCACCGACGGTCGAGGTCATAAAACCAAACAGAACGATCAACTTCATTTTTGTGCGCATAGTATTATCCTCATTTAAATGGTGTTTATTTTTCGGAGTTCAAAGCTTACTTGCTCGTTTTTGCGTACGCGCAGGCCGCCATCAAGTATGCCCCGGTTCCCCAGGTGTAGGTTCCCTTGGGACGGGTCGCATAATACTCAAAGTCTGACGGACCTGTCCCGCCGGAAACACCGATCACCTTGCCCGAATCATCCACTTGGCTGCACAGCCCGCGCCAGGCCCGCCTCATGACCTGCTTGTCCAAATCGTTGACCAGTCCCAGGCGATCCGCCTCCACCATGGCATACAAAAACATGGCCGACGCTGACGTCTCCAGGTAGGTATCCTCCCCATTCATGACCGTTCGCCACAAGCCGGTTTCTTCATCCTGATATTTTGCAATCGCCTTAAGATACGGACCGAGCATCTCCTTCAGCTTTGTATGAGATTTTGATTTCGGAGATTCGTTGCGCAACGCTTCCACGAACGACATGGCTACCCAGCCGTTACCGCGCGCCCAAAATTCTTTGGTGGTCGCGTCGTCTGTGGCATTATAAAAATGAACGTACAACTCAGTTTCCGGATCGCGCACATGTTCGGCATGAAGCATTAACTGCTTAACCGCCTCGTGCTGATAACGCGGCTTATGTTCAATTCGAGCGGCATGCGTAAAGACTGGCACGCACATCCAAAGCGTATCCACGAATAAATACTTGCCTCCTTTGAAATGACATAAAGCCCCATCGGCGGTCCGCTCCGCCTCGTTCATCATGAAATCAAGAATTTTATTCGCCATCTCCAGGTAACGCTTGTCATGCGTGGCTTCGTACAGCTGCAAAAGCGGATAACCCGGTCCCCATTGGCCGCAGTAACCGGCCATTGTCTTTCCACCTGCCAGCACTTTCTCAAAATCTTCTTGCAGCCAGTGATCCGCCCAGTCGCGCACAAAAGCGAGGTACTGCTTATTACCCGTTAACTCATAAGCATCCATCATTCCCGCCAGCAACACCCCTTCACCCCAATTGAACGCCGGCGGACTCTCAAAACGCTGCAGCACATTATCCGCCACCTTGACCGCCATGACCTCCGGCGTAACTATTCGATGATCTTTCTTCTGACTTGGTTGACTTTTAAAATGCTGCTCGATCGCCGGGCGCAACTCGAGCATTTCTTCGCCCGCCAACAGAAACAATCCCACCGCGTATTCATGCGGCATCTTCGGCGAGGTCGCCGCCGGAGCCGCGCCCACCGGCTGAACCCAACCAAGCTTTCCGTCATCATGCACCGCCGCCACCAGTCCCTTCCAGGCCTTCATGACTACGGGCAAATACTTCTCCTTATCCAGAATGCCCTCGTTAATCCCCCTGGCTAACGCGTAACAGAAAAAGGCCGACCCGCTGGATTCGGCAATAGGATATTGTTTGGCATCGCCCAAATTGGCCCGCCACAATCCGTCCTCACCCTGAACCTCGACAAGGGCAGCAGCCATCTCTTTCAACAATTCCTCGTACCGCGAATAGTAAGAATTGTCCTCGGGCAGATACTGAAGAATACGCACAATGCCGCCCATTACCCAACCATTACCCCGAGACCAGAAAATCTTTTTCCCGTTTTTCGTGCGCTTGCCGATATAGCCGGCGTCGCGATAAAAAAGATGATCCTCCATATCAAACAACCGCTTGTGGGTATCCCAGAAGGCCTTGTTCATGTATTCATAGTATTTATCTTCACCGGTGGCTTTGCCCAACATGGCCAACGTGGTCGGTCCGACGTACAACGTGTCGCAGTAATCCCAACGCTTCTCGATTAACGCGGGACGCGAAATGAGTTGATCAGCGTATTCACGGATCGGCCCAATCATGGCGGGATCATTTTTAATAAAATATAATTCCAGATACGTCTGACCGATGGTCAGCTTGTTGACCGGCGTGTCCCGTGTGCCTTCCTGCCACTTGTGCTTTTTCGCCCACTTCATAGCCTGTTGCAGGTAACGGGGATTGTCCGTCGCCCGATGTAAACCCATCACCCCGGTATAATAAGTCGCCCGAATCCAGTTCGGATCGTTTTCCTTATATGGATGCATGCGCGTGTAACGATTCGCTTGTCGCATGGCCGTGAGAATTTCGTCCCGGCGAAATACATCATCACCCACCTTCGATAAATCGGGATCGTGTAATTTGGTTATGGGCTTTGGTAATTTTTGCAGGGCATCCGCCTTGTCAATACGGACCTCCAAAATACTGTTCCAATTGTTGTGGTCATTGCCGTGACCGACAATGCGCACGAATTTCCCCTTGACCGATTCAATGTTATAAACTTCGAGCCAGGTTCGCTTCTTTTTACTTTGCCCACTGAATACTTCCTGCCAGGATTCGCCATCCAACGAAACTTCAATATCGAAACGTGACCGCCTGCCACGTCCGTGCAGCCAGGCAATACCCACCGCCTCTATCTCCTGGACCTTGGATAATTCAAAACGAATCCATTTGCCGTCGCCTTGCGCGGACCAGCGCGTCATCAAATCATTATCCAAGGTATTCTCCGGCCCGAAGCCGGACACGTACCCCTTCGAATCCGCCGACTTGATCTCCGCCGCCTGAACACCTGCCGCGAAAAACACGCAACAAACCATCGCCATTCCTGTAAGCCGCAATTTGGCCATGCCGCACCTCTTTTATTGACGAAAAAACAGCTTGATAGAAGGCACTCCTTAACGTGCGCTGCTGTAAATATGGTCGAATTGTAGCGCTATCTGGTTAGCTCAGAAAGCCGCCTTAGTTTGACGGCTTATGGTGGGAAAGTCCAATTGTGCAAGACGGTAGCGGTCGCGCTTTTACGAGCGAGCTTCGATTTCCTCTTCGCGAACCTGGTGAAGAGCGTGTTGGGCTTCATCGAGATGATTAAGCATGGCTTGACGGGCGGCAACGGGATCGCCGGCCCGGACCTCATCGAATATCTTATTATGCCCTTCCAAAGTGACCATCAAACCCGCCAAGGGAAACAAAGTTTGCTGACAGCGAACCAATAAAGCCCGAACGGTATCTAAAAAAAGAACAAAGATCGGATTCCCGCTCGCCAACGCCAAGGACCGGTGAAAGGCAACGTCCGCTTCAATACATTGCGGCAACGTCGGAGCAACCCGTAAATCATTGATGGCATTGCTTATTTGTCGATAATCCTCCTTGGAAGCATTTTCCGCCGCCAAGGCCGCAATCTCGCCCTCCAAGGGACGACGAATCTGCATCAGGTGAACAATGGTCGCCTGGCTACGCTGCAGCAAAATATCCAGCGTCGAGATCACCGCCTGGTTGTCCATGGATTTGACGTGTGGCCGCCGACCTTGGGAAACCTCTACCAACCCCTGAGCTTTCAGTTCACTCATGGCCTCGCGGATCACCGTACGCGATACTTCCAACGATTCAGCTAATTTCCCTTCTGCAGGCAGCGGCTGCCCCGGCTGATAAGAACCGCGGAGAATCTTCTGCCGTAAATCATCCACCACATATTGCACCAGGTTGCCCCGTCGATGCCCGTTGCCTTTCTTGCTCATCTCGGAAATCATACCCCTACCACCTTTGGACAAACATGTCATATACGAAAGGAAAATGCACCAAAAACATTCAATAATTTACCCGATGTATGATAACTTGGGCCCCGCGAATTACAAACAAAAAATTATAAATTCCTGCTATTATTGGCCTAATAACAAGCTTGAGAAAAACAAGCCATGACTCGGGTATGAAACACTTATAATATAAGTTTAATCCGTATTGACCTATGTCATTCCAGACACGACAACTGACAATTCAATATGTCCACAGAGAAAAAACAAGCCCGTTAAAGTGGTCGTTAAAGGGGATAGCCGTCAGAAAAGACCCCAATGCCCGCAAATTTTGACTATTTCGCCAAAATCAATTCTCCGACTATCCCTTTTTTTTGCAAAATAAATATTTATCCTTCCGAAATTGCCCAGCCTCCCTTGAACAATTCCTCCAACCTCCCGACAATCGAAACTCTTGGACAAAAGCATAGGCTACTACAATCATCATAAACAGGATTCATTAATCAAACGAAGGGAACGAAAATGGAAACAAAAATTCAGGCGGATAACATCAGATACGAACGAATGAACACTCAGGAAATGCGCGATAGCTTCCTGCTGACCGATCTTTTCAAACCCGGGGAGTCCACCATTTACTACCTGAGTACCGACCGGGCGGTGGTCGGTGGGATCGTACCCACCAAGCAACCCATCGCCTTGGAAACTGCCAAGGAGTTGGCCGCCGACTATTTCGCCCAGCGAAGGGAAATCGGCGTGTTGAACCTGGGCCAACCGGGAACCATTACTGTGGACGGCCAAAAGTACACCTTGGAAAATGAAGATTGCCTCTACATCGGCCGGGGCAGCAAAGAAATTTCCTTCGCCAGCGCCAAAGCTGATCAGCCCGCCCAGTTCTACATGGTTAGCTTTCCCGCCCACGCAAACTATCCTACTGCCCAGGCCAAAAAGTCTGATGCCACCCCCATCCAGCTGGGCTCCGCCGAAAAAGCGAATGTGCGTACCATTTACAAGTATATCCACCAGGAAGGAATCAAAAGCTGTCAATTGGTCATGGGCATCACCACCCTGTCCGAGGGCAGCGTATGGAACACCATGCCCTGCCATACCCACGCCCGGCGGATGGAAGTTTATCTCTACTTCGACTTGAATCAGGATGACGTCCTCATGCACTTCATGGGGCCGCCCGAGGAAACCCGGCATCTCGTGGTCCGCGACCGCGAAGCCATCGTCTCACCCAGTTGGTCCATCCACAGCGGCGTAGCCACCAAAAATTACAGCTTCGCCTGGGGCATGGGCGGCGAAAACCAGGAATTCACAGACATGGATAAGGCGGATATGAGCGAATTGGCCTGATGAAAAAACAATTCGGGGTCTTCCCCGATTGTAATATCAAAAATTTCTTCTCTCGGGAGCGGTCGGAAATACCGCTCCCTTTTTTTATGCTTCCGCGGAACAAAATTTTTCTTCGTCCAAAACCTTGCTATACACCATTTCCACCTTTTGTGCAGCGAGGTTCGGAATTGATAACGTGAACGCTGATCGAACCGGACCGATTTCACTTCTGACGAACAGAAATCCCACGATTCTACCCGCGGGACACCCAAACCTAATATCCACCCCTTGTAAAATAAGAACTTACAACGGGTTTTTACCGACGTGTTGAAGTCAGGAAAAAGAGAAAAGGAAAACGGACAGGTTAAGCTTTACTGCTCGCTGATTGGCGAAGCCCGGTAACCGACGCTCTCGACCGCTGCCACTAATTGTTCAGCCACTAAATTCGAGCCGGTCACCACCGCCTTGCCGCTGGATAGATCAACCTCGGCAGTATGTACACCCGGCGTCTCCCGCAAGGTCCGAGAAACCGTATTGACACAATGCGAACAGCTCATGCCTTCAACTTCCAACGTTAAGGTTTCCATACCCGTCCCTTCTTGCGAAACAGCCCGGTCCGATCCCGATCCTTTTTCAGCCTTTTTATTTCGCCGGCCGACCCATAGGGAGGATACACACACGCCCAGCAACACCACCGCCGAAATGTGAGTGAACCACCCTAACCCGTGTTCCTCGTGCAACATGCGCAAAGGCTCCGCCACCCCGATCCAATGCCGATAAACAAAATCGAGCGCAAAACCACTGGCCAGCGCGGTGACCGCTACGGTACCCAGGTAAATCAACGTTTGACGCCGACCCAGAATCTTCCAGATCACGCTGATGGCGGCGGCATTGGTCGCCGGTCCAACAATTAAAAATACCAACGCAGCCCCCGGCGACGCCCCCATGTGAATAAAGCCCACCGCAATGGGAATCGAAGCCGTCGAACAAACATAAATAGGAATCCCTACCGCCATCATGGTCAGCATGGCCAACCACCCCCCACCCAAATAGGCCGACAAATACCCCTCTTCCACAAAAGCTCCGATCAGGCCGGCCACGGCAATACCAATCAGTAAGGGAACCGCAATATCCCGGGGCAGCGTTACAAACCCATACCGCAAGACCCGCACCAAAGCGCTGGAATGTTGCCCCCCAATACAACATTCCTCAGTACAAGCTTCGTTTGATGGATCACTCGTGGCAGAGTCAGGCGTACGCCGCAAAGCACTCGCCGCAACCAAAAGTCCCCCCGCAATACCCGTCACCAGGGCGACCACGAAACGAAAAACCATGTACACCGGCCCTAGCAGGGCATAAGTCGCTAACAAACTGTCCACTCCTGTCTGCGGCGTGGACAAAAGAAAAGCAGCGGTTGCACCCGGTCCCGCCCCATGACGGCGAATCGAAGCAGTCACCGGAATCACCCCACAAGAACAAAGCGGCAGCGGGATCCCGAAAATCGTGCTCTTGACCACCGGCCTTAAACCATTACCCCCCAAATGACGCTCCACCCATTCCGGCGAAACCAGCACCGACAAAATCCCCGCCGCCAGAAATCCAAATAACAAGTAGGGGGCCATCTGCCCCAACACCATCCAGGCGGCTATTAATACATCTATGACATGTGTAAACATAACCTTAACCTCTACGCTCATTGTAGGATTCGAAAGCCTCTTTGGCCGACGAAAAAACAAGCGTAGCTGTAATGGACGCCGCCAGGTCCATTCGTCTTCATCATTTGTTAACATAGTTTTTTTAAGTTACTGAAGTTTGAGGTTCGAAATAAACACTTAATATGTCACAAGCTTGTTGAAATTGAATGAAAATTATGAAAATGGGCAAAGCAGATCGGTCAGGATCGAGGCATGAACATTTCCCACAATCTGAATTCTGATAGCCCGACTCCCCTCGGTACTGGGTCAGTCCTCCATCGCGTTATCCAGTTCCTGCGCATCATGCGCCATCCAGGAAAACTTTTCTGGAAACTATTCTTGGGCAATGCCCTGTTAATGATCCTGGTATTGGGAATCTGTCTCTGGGCGGTCTTTTACCAAGTGGAAAAATATCACAAACAGGAATTGATCGAACACCTGCGGGCTCGGGCCGAAACCGTACGCCACCTCGTAGCTGATAAATTCGCCCCCCCACAACCAACTCAACTTAATCATTTAGTTAACAATTTGGCTAAGGCTGAATCCAGCGAACTGCGCATCACCCTGATCGGCTTGAATGGGAACGTCTTGGCCGAAACCGACTATCAAGCCTCCAAAATGGAATCCCATGCCAAACGCACCGAGGTCCGCCAGGCCTTGGAAAAGGGATGGGGCTCCACCATGCGCGTATCCGATACGCTCAATCGACAAATGCTTTACGTGGCCGTACGTGTCGGCCCGGAAAACCAACCCCAGGGCGTCGTCCGCGTCGCCATGCCCCGATGGCGCATCGCCGAATACACCGCCACCATCCGCCGCTTGACCTGGATCTTGGTCTTGGTGGGATTTGCCGCAGTGACAGTCTTGGCCCTTAGCCTGGCCCACCTGTGGAGCAACCGGATCCGCCATATCAGCCGGTTCGCTACCCAAATCTCCCGCGGCGACTTGGCTTCCCGGGTTCATGTCACCGGCCAAGATGAACTCAGCGACCTGGCTGACGCCCTCAATAGCATGCGCCGCAATCTCACCAGCCAAATGACTACCATCGAACGCCAGCGACAAACCCTGGAAGCCTTACTCAATCAATTGAATGAAGGAGTCATCGTCGCCGGCCCACAAGGCAAAATCCTACTTTTCAACCCCGTTGCCGCCCGATTACTTGATCTGCCCAATATCAATAAAAACACGCTCACGCCCAACGGCGGACTGGCCGTCGAAGAATGTATCCCCAGTTACGAACTGCAAAACATGCTTTTATGTCACAATTCTTGCCAAGCGGAGGACTTCAACGCCGAATCAAAAACAGAAGAAAGCGAAGTTCAAGTCCGAGAAATCCACCTGCGCCCCAGCGATCAACAAAATTCCTATACCTTGCTGGCACGAGCTTCGAACATCGTGCTGCCCCAATTGATGGCCCCCATAAACAATACCTCCGGCGACATTTTTGAGCATGTCGGCCGCCTGCTGGTCCTTACCGACATTACTCAATTAGCCCAGACTATGCGCATGAAGGCAGATTTCGCCGCAAATGCCTCACACGAA
>CAZMVS010000141.1:0-10318 GCA_964569525.1 uncultured Planctomycetales bacterium | reverse complement strand
GTTCTTGCCGCGGACGATGGGCGGCGGGCAATTCCGCTAAGGCTTGCTCCAATTTCTTGGACGCAGTTACGAAGGCCTCATTGTTGTCGGCCAGGAAGGCTCTTTTCAAATCTGACCATGCCTCGGCCACCTCCGGATATTGAGAAGGATGACCCCCTACCGGCGGGACGATCGGCTGCCAGGCCCCTGCCGCTTCTTTGGGATCGGGAACAGGTTTAATCACTTCGTTACGGAATACCTGCTGCAGCAATTGCAAAATGTTGGTGATATCGTTGACCTTGGATTCCAGCGGATCGAATCCTTCGCCCTTCTCTTTGCGAAACAGCTTGTTAATTAACGACAACAATGGGCGATGCTGCTTTAATTCGGCATACGAAAATCTCTCTTGATCCCACGGTAATTTCAATTCGGCCCGCACCTGTTCATCGGGAATTTCGACCAGCGGCTGGTTCATCCAGGCATGGGGATCAAAAGTCCACGCCAGCAGCCACCACATGGGATCCCGGCCCTCATAAAAGGAGGTGCCAGTCACGGATTCAACGACGTCCCGGGCCACCGTATCCAGTGGCGGCCAACGCCCGTCATGTTGAACGGGAATGCGCCGCACAACACTGAAGTCCAGATCACCGGGAACGTTATCTTCCGGCATGGGTGAGGCGGACAATACAGTCGCTAATATTATGGCGACAACTGCGTGCATGTTTTTGCTTGTTCCTCATCTGCTTGTTCAGCCTGTTCGGTTTGGTCTTCGATGATTTCCGACTTTCTTGGCCGACGTTTATCTTTCATGCGCGCGACCAGGCTCCAAAGCATGCCCCCGATCATTCCCGCAAATCCGGCGAAAACAATCGGCTGCCCGGGATCACTGGATACACTTAATATGCTGTTCATGCGCCCTTGCTGATCTTGCCGGTAACTGGATTGGAAGAGGGTATAGTCTCCGTGGACCATGGGATGGTTCATGCTGATCACCCCGCTGCGCGTTTGGCGGGCTTGGGGGTCAAGAAATTTCACACGACTTTCAAAAGATCGCGGTTGGCTGGTTCCCGGATATCGACCAATACGAAAAGAATCCAGCTTTAAATCGAAGCCCAGGGGAATTTGTTTGTTGGCGTAACTGATTTCGTAAATTCGCTCGCCAATTTCAAGAGGCACCGGATCATACTTGCGTAACCATAGTTGCCTCTCGCCACTTGGCTGCTGCACGGTAACCTGCAAGGCGGGCACCCTGTCTTGCCTGACGGGTTTGACCGGCCTGACCAGATGTTCCCGTCGGGCATGATCAAAATAACGCAACACGCCGAAACGCATGCCCGACCACGGTGTTTCAATCGTTTTGTTAACGGATAATTTTTTGTAATTCGTCGGTCCGGCACCGGTTGTAAACCGTGCATAGAGACTTTTATCAGATCCGGCCAATACTTCCACGGGAGCTTGGGGGCTTTCACGAAAATCAGCCTGTAGAGTGACTTTTATCGCCTGCTCACTCTTACCATGCATGGCAGCAAATTCGGGAAAACGGGCAAAGGCGACGCGCCGGGACGCCCCCTCCGGTCCGACAAGTCGCACCAGGACGGCCGGGTTATACGGCTGGCTGGTAGCATTTTGCAGTGTTCCCTTCTCACTGATCCTTGCATCAAAAAGATGTTGGAGAACACGAACCGTGTAGTCCGTGTCTTTAATGGGGACCGCCTGCCTCATACATTGCTCGACCGGGATTTTGTATTCCCTGCCCTCAATCTCGACAATCAGCGTACCCTTGGAAACGGGTTGCGTCGTCGGCTGGGTAGCCAGTATTCGATTCAACTCCGCGTTGTCTTCCACTATCTGAAAGGCGATGGATATTCCCGCTATGTCGCCGCTTTCTTCAGCAAACACCCAAGCCGTAGGCGTAAAGCCGGTCACGGAAAAAGCCGCCTCAATAGCCGGCTGATTGGCTGGATTGTCGTTTTTCACCCGGATAGTTTCCCTGCTATCCGGCAGATAGCGTTCAATTTTTATGGACAGATCGTCATATTCAACCGTTGGAACCCGGGGATTCTTGACGGGATGAAAGGTTCGAGACAGGGAGAGCGGTAAATCCGTGGCAGCCACTACCTGACCTTCGGGATCATCAGGCCGGCAGAGACTCAACCGCTCCCGGGAACTCTGAAAATGGCGTACTGTCTGACCTTCAAACAAGGCCAGCTTACCAGCGGTTGCCCAATACTTGGTAATACAGGCACCCACGAGAATTACCAGTATCGAAGCATGAGTTATTAAAAATCCGATCTGCTTCCGCTTGAAGGGGAAACGCGCCACGACAGACGCCGATATATTGATCGCCAATAACAAGAGCAGGAAAGCAAACCATCTCGTGCCGTAAAAATGGGCTAAGGCCCGCTCCGTGCCGTGCATAGATTCGTACACGGTGGCACAGACCATAGCTACCGCCAACAAAACCAGAATCATAGCGGCGAAACGGAGTGAGCCGAGAGCCCAAAGAATGTGGCTATGACTTTTCATGCTTGATCCGAAATTTCGAGATATCCAAACCTTTTACATCATGGAAGGCTCAAATATTCATTGTAAGCATAACTTATCTTAAATACCGGTAGAGAAAATAGAAACAGGGTTGTTCTTCACTTACTCAAAATAGTATTCGCCGGATAGTTTGGACATACTTGGTGGCGGATTAGATTGCGGCTGCTTGGCAACCATGTTTTCCCGAATTCAAGGAATGCCTTTGTCATCAGTACAAATGGGCATGGTTTATTCATGTCCCTGCTGAATGTCGGCCAACTTGGTCAGTGAATTTGTTGCTCGATTTGCTCTTTCCGAGCCTGGATCAGTACTTTTTTCTCCGCCGGCATACTCTCTTCAGCAAGAAGGGTATTGCACCCTTCCACAAACATGGGCAAGGCATAAGTAGAAGACCAGACCCGTTGTTCCGGGCTGCGCTTGGAAATCATGCCCAAAAAGCCTTCGAATTCATCAAAATAACTGCCATAGATGTGGAATGAATCGGCAATATGGCAATACGAGCCGACCTCGACGCCCACAGCCCGGGCCACTTCCACCTGTAACTCGATAAAAGCGTACATGTTCATAAAGGCGGCCTTGAAGGCGTCATTGCTGCGCATATGGACGGTCAAGTTCAGGCGATCACGTTGGATGCGGAAATGCATTCGTTGGAGGCAGGCGGGATCCTCGATGCCCAAGTCTTCCCAAGCCTTCCAGGTCACCGCCTGGGCCCGGCGGGTGTAGCCACACTCTTTGAGCATGTCGATGCAACGGGCAATCTGGTCTATAGGCTGCCCAAGCCCGGGAACATCGTACTCGAACAAGCGTTCGTGATAGGTATATTCCCACTTGCCTTCGGCGGGATTAATCCAGTGATCGTGTACGCCGTAGAGAACCTCCGCCCGATATTTTTCCAGATCCTCCAGGCCGCCGGGGAAAGCTCGGTGGATACGCGGCTCGGACATTGGCTCGGTGACGTGAACCATGGCGACCACGTCCCGACTTTGGGGATCTTCCGGCTTGTCGTACTGGGTAGGAAAGCTTTCTCCTTCCGTCCAACAGCCGAGCACCGCCTTCTCCCAAGCCTGTGGAAGCGATTTTTCTACTACGTGAATGGTTTTCATGTGATTAGTCCCTTATCACTGATACCATCGATTAGCAAAGTCATATCTCTAAAATTTCCAACCCGGTTTCGGTTTTATTTTTTTCTTAAACATGCGAGGGATTTTTTGAGCCTCGGCTATGCACATCTGAAATGCAAAGGCTACCAAATAATTATTATCATACAAGCAAGAAAGGTCTTCGTCGAATCTATAGGGAAGGCGAAAGACAACAATCAAAAATTGAATATACAAAGGATGGGATACGGCAATATACCACGATTATAGTATAAGAGGATGGCTGTTCAGCCGATCTTCCGGGATCGAGTGTTGGCGATTTCCCGGGAAAAGTTCTTTCGGGTTTTGCGACCGATTTTTTTTCGTCCTTGCGGCGTGACCCGGCGTCGAATGCCCTTTTTGGCCTTTTTAGCAATTTTCAGTGTTTCGGAAGCTACGAATTCCGCCTGGTCAAAGTAAACATAATTAGAACTGCAATAATCCAGTCCCACCGTCACATCCGACTCGGGATCGGAATTTTCGTGCATCATCTCACTGATGATATCCATGTGCTTCTCGTCGAGCACGAAATCACAAAGCACAATGTCCATGGATACCGTGGCGTGCTGGCGGCGTGGCTTGACAATGACACAAGGCAAACGGCGAAGCTCGCAATATTTTTTCCATGCATCAATCAGGTTCCTCCGACGAGCAACCACATATCCGGAACGCTTAGCTTGCTTGTATGCTTCAAGAAGGTCGTCAGCAAGTTTATAAGGAGCCTTGGTAACGTCAAGATCTACATTTTTTTCTTTCATGGTTCCGACTTCTCGTAATCGATTTTGTAAATTTTTTTGTAACAAGAAAGGCGTAGACAACTTCGCTTTCTGCGAAACCTATATCCCATACAAAACAGTTTTCGTCAATATTTATTCGAAAACCTCCGCAAACTTTAAGCTTATTTAATCGTTTTTGACCAAAAGAGCAAATTTCAAAGGTCCTGAAACTCAGAAAAATGGATTCATGCTTAACATTTCTTTATGGTCCTTATTAAGTACAGTTTTGAAATTAAATGCAAAAGGTACAATTGATAACGTACTCCCCCCCTATTTTATTAAAAAAATGGCTGTGAAATTCTAAATATATCAAACAACGTGATACATTCCTCCTTGACCCGACTGGTCTCCTTCGTGTGATCAATCATGGCTCTAAAAATAACCGTTTATGATAAGCTTGGTACACAAAATTGGAATTATCATTAATTTCTCAAACAAAATCTCAAACAACCGTCTTTCATGATAATTTATAATTTCAATTATAATTTAAGCCGATTGGTTTTATGGAATTTTCTTCCTGCAGTCAATTAACGACAGCCTACGGGATCATAAGGCTTTTTAATCCTGCTCTGCTCGTTTCGGTAAAAAATTCACAGGGCAAGCGCAAAGAGAATATAGGCAAAAAATCAAAACTAAACCCCCGGCCTAATGAAGGCAAACGATAAGAACCTTGCCTGTTCACCAGGTCTGAAGCCACCAACCGAAGACACGTAGCCTGCGGTGAACGGATGAAAATCGCGAATGGCGGAATCTGCTTCCCCTCAGAAAACACGGCGTTGCAGCAGAAAACTCCCGTAAGTCAGTTATTTTTATGCGGCGCACCGCTGTTTTATAGAGAAAATTCAAACCAAATAATCGAAATAAATGACTACAGATTTGACTACATGGTGGCTTAATTGATCGAACGAATTGATGTACGTGGTTATGGATAAAAAGCGGGCGACCGGGCTCGAACCGGCAACATTCAGCTTGGAAGGCTGATGCTCTACCAATTGAGCTACGCCCGCCTGGTACGGTTTCTTAAACATATATTCGAGCGGTACAAATAACTTCGTCTTTATATGCAGAGAAGCTCCGTAATCTCCATATAAGATAACATTCCCCCGCCTAAGTGGCAATACAGGCCAACCAAAGAATGTTTTTCTCTTATTTGCTCCACAGCGGCGGATAACCCTGTCCGGATCAGCTCCGACCGACCCGCATCGTGATCACCACAGTGGGGCGTCGCCGGCTAAATTTCAACAACGCCGCGGAAATTCCTCTCGCCTCATTCAATCGGCCGACGTGGCGTTTTTCCCCTCAATTCCAAAAACACCCTGATCCCCAAAACACATTAAAATACTTCATAAATAGCGTATCCTAGCCCACATTTCCGGCCTCTGTCGCCCTCGTAACACCCTCTGCTCATCACGAAGTAGCTCAAAAGAGCCATCGACTGCAATTTTCAAATAAACGACCTGCGTTTCCCGTCATTTGTCATCAATTCATTTTTCAATATTTTCAACATCATAAAGAATCACCATCCCGGCGGAAATTTGGGGCATTGACATCAGGACTGAAATCTGCGAAAAGGGGTGTGGGAGGTTAGGGAATATCATCGTTTATTCCCCAGCTACATATTAAAACGTTTTGCAAACCGAACCGGGCAATATGTCGGCTTGGGCTTGACTGCCGATTTCACGGCCTCCATACGGATAATAATTGAATATTACTTAGCGCAACTGCGGACCAGCAACATCCATTCTCTTCTGTTGCAATCCCCTCTCCGGCCCGAACAAAGAAGAGAGTTGCTGGTCTGCTCCATTTTTAAATATCCACAATCGTTCCCTTGACTCTGCAAACCGGATCAACGCACAGAACACCCCAGCCCTGGAACCTCTTTCCGTACGTTTGGTCGGCCAAAACGTTCTCAAAACAAAACTTCTACCTACCTTTATAAAAACCCTGCTACCAAGTGCAAAGAAAAAATCGAATAATTCACAGCCAAAACCACCGAAAAATGAAAAATAAGGTAAATGCCTCCGTTTTGTGCTCAGTGTGTATTCGGCGTTGTGCCGCCTAACGCGCAACATCCAAATCCGCATCACGACGAACCTTTAATTCGCCAAAAAATTGATATACCAAAGCCTTTAATAAAAGGGCTTTCTGAATACCCCGCGGAAGTTGAAAATACCCGCCACTTGGCTTACATTCCCACTTTGTGACCTGTTTACAAGCATAGCGAATTCAGGAGATGGCCGTGGAACAGACACTCGTGATTCTCAAACCCGATTGCGTGCAACGCCGACTGATGGGCCGGATTATCCAGCGCTTCGAGCAAAAAGGCCTGTTCATCTCCGCCATGAAGATGATCCGCATCAGCCGGGAGCTGGCCGAACAACATTATGCCGTCCATAAGGGCAAGCCTTTTTATCCCGCCTTGATCGACTATATCACCTCCGGCCCGGTTGTGGTCATGGTCGTTTCCGGCCCGGGGGCTATCGAGATCACCCGCAAGATGATGGGCAAAACCTTCGGCATGGAGGCTGAACCGGGCACCATTCGCGGGGACTTCGGCATCAGCAAAACTTACAACCTGGTCCACGGCAGCGACTCGCCCGAAACCGCCAAACAAGAAATCAAACTTTACTTCCAACCAGAGGAAATCCTCGACCACACCCCGGCCGACACCACCTGGCTGACCAAACCGGAAGAACGATAATTTTTCAAAAACTACCCATTGAACAAAACAAAGCCGCGCATAACAAACGCCATGGCCATCAAATGGACAGTCATGGCGTTTTATTATTGCTAAAGCCGTTTATCCCAAGCGATTAACGCTTGCGGGCCTTTTTCTTGGTCGATTTCTTCGTCTTTTTGGCAGCCTTGCTCTTACGGGCCACCTTGGACTTCTGGGCCGCTTTCTTCGCGTTCTTCTTACCGGCGGTCTTTTTCTTGCCGGACCGCTTGCTCTTGGCGGCCAACTGCTCATCAATTACCGCCTCAGCCGCCGCCAATCGAGCGATCGGAACGCGGAACGGTGAACAACTCACGTAGTCCATGCCCGCATGATGACAGAACTTCACCGATTCCAGCTCGCCACCGTGCTCACCGCAGATACCCACTTTCAGCTTCTCGCGGCTGCTGCGGCCCTTCTCAATTCCCCACTTGACCAACAGGCCCACGCCCTCCTGATCCAGCGACTGGAAGGGATCATCCTTAAAAATGGCCAACTTGGTATCGTCAGTGTAGATCGGCAGGAATCGACCCGCATCATCCCGGGACAAGGCCATCGTCGTTTGAGTCAGATCGTTGGTCCCAAAGCTGAAAAACTCAGCCACTTCCGCGATCTTATCCGCCAGCAAGGCAGCCCGCGGCGTTTCAACCATGGTCCCTACCATGTAGGGGATCTTCTGCTTGGCTTCCTTCAATACCGCATCAGCAACCTCCCGCGTCTTGTCCACCAGGATGCTCAGCTCCTTGGCATCGATGGACAACGGGATCATGATCTCCGGCTTAACCTTCTTGCCCGCCTTTTTCACCTTGACGGCCGCTTCAATGATGGCCCGCACCTGCATCTCCAGAATCTCCGGATAGGTAATGGCCAGTCGGCAACCGCGGTGCCCCAACATCGGGTTGGATTCGTGCAACTGCTCGGAACGATAACGAATGTCATCTTCCGAAACACCCGAAGACTGCGACAAACGCCGCACCTGGTCCGGTGTCCGCGGAAGGAACTCATGCAAGGGCGGGTCCACCAAACGAATGGTCACCGGCTTGCCCTTCATCGCCTCGAAGATTCCCGCGAAATCTTCCCGCTGGAACGGCAACAGTTTATCCAAAGCTTTCCGCCGGGCTTCTTCCGTGTTCGCAACAATCATCTCTTGGATTGCCAACCGACGCTCTTCCGTATCGAAGAACATGTGCTCCGTCCGGCACAGGCCAATACCCTCAGCCCCCATCGACTCGATGGCCAACCGAGCATCGTCCGGTGTGTCCGCATTGGTGCGCACGTTCAACTTGCGAATCTGGTCGCACCATTTCATCAATTGGTAATATTCCTTGGGCAGCTGCGGAATAACGGTGGGTAACTGGGCATCATACACCTTCCCGTCGTTCCCATTCAAAGTGAGGAAATCGCCTTCCTTGATCTCTTTGCCACGCACAACCATCTTGCGCGCTTCTTCGTCAATATTCAGGGCTTCGCAACCGACGATGCAGCACTTACCCCAACCACGAGCCACAACCGCCGCGTGCGAAGTCTTACCGCCCGTAGCAGTCAGAATACCCTTGGCCACGTCCATGCCGCCCACATCATCCGGACTGGTCTCTCGGCGAACGAGAAGGACATCTTCATCACCACCTTCAGCCACTTCTTCCGCCCGGGAGGCGTCGAAAACAACCTTGCCAACCGCGGCTCCGGGAACAGCATTGATACCAGTGGCCAGGTAATGCTCCTCAAGATACTGGTCAAGCTGGCTACCCTTGTCTTTCTTCAAGGTTTCCATGTCCAACTCGGGATAGAACAGCCGCTCGATATCCACCGGTTTGATCCGCTTGATGGCCTGTTCCTTGGAAATCACCGGCTTGGTCGCTACTTTCACGTACCGCGAGGGCAGGTACTTTTTCTTGACCAGTTTCTGAGCATAGGACGCGGTGGTCAGCGGCTTGGTGGCCTGATCCACAGCAATCTTGAACGCCGCCGACGGCGAACGCTTACCCGTTCTGGTCTGCAGCATATACAACTGCCCCTGTTCAATGGTGAACTCCAGATCCTGCATATCCTTGTAGTGCGTCTCAAGCATAATCCGCACCGCGCAAAGCTGGTCGTACATGTCAGGCATTTGATGCTTTAGCTGGTCCAGCGTGATCGGGTTGCGAATACCTGCCACAACGTCTTCACCTTGGGCATTAAACAGAAGCTCACCATAATATTCATTAGTCCCGTCACTGGGATTCCGGGTAAAGCACACTCCCGAACCGGAGTCGTCACCCATGTTTCCGAAAACCATCTGCTGCACGTTGACCGCCGTCCCTAACAGCCCAGTAATTTTCTCCACGCGCCGATAAGTAACCGCCTTGTCAGCCATCCAACTGTCAAAAACCGCATTGATAGCTCCTACCAACTGCTTATACGGATCCTGCGGGAACGGCTCACCCATCTGGTTCTGGAAAAACTCCTTGAACGCTCCGCAAAGGCTTTGCAGCTCTTCGGCGGGAATCTGGTAATCAAATTTTAAATCGAGACGCTGCTTCAAATCATATATCTTTTTCTCCAAAACGTCCTTGTTCAAACCGCAGACCACGGTGGAATACATCTGAATGAAGCGGCGATAGCTGTCGTATGCAAAACGCGGATTATCAGTCTTGGCCGCCATCGCTTCCACGGTAGTATCGTTCATACCCAGGTTAAGCACCGTTTCCATCATGCCCGGCATGGAGATGGCCGCCCCGGAACGTACTGAAACCAAAAGCGGATCTCTCTTGTCTCCGAACTTCTTGCCGGTATCCCGTTCCAGCCACTTCATCGCGTCCCTGACCTGCTTATCCAGACCCGTAGGCCACTTCAAACCAAGCCGATTGTATTCCGCACAAGCCTCAGTAGTGAGGGTGAAACCGGCCGGCACGGGCAAACCAATATTGGTCATCTCCGCCAGGTTGGCACCCTTGCCTCCGAGTAGTTCTTTCTGCTCCGTACGTCCTTCTGCTTTACCACGTCCAAATGAATATACCCACTTTGTAGCCATGTTCACTCCCTGGCAGTAGCCTGTATAAGATCAACACTCGAGCTTACACTTTCGTAAGTCGATTTATCCTGTTACCGTTACGGACCGCCGACCGCAACTACTCTCTATCGGCTGGTGAACCCTCTCCGCCGGGACGGCGGTGGCGGCAAGCCATAAA
>CAZMVS010000140.1:0-7793 GCA_964569525.1 uncultured Planctomycetales bacterium | reverse complement strand
CCCAGACCATTGCAGCTGACAGCGCCAAGCAGCCCGCTGCCCCGTAAAACCAAGGTGTTTTTTTTCGCCAGATGACTTGTTTGGCAATTTCAGCGGGGAGCAGGTTGCTGGTGATCTGGGCCAGGTCCAATCCTTGCAAGGCCAAGCCGTATGCTACTGAAAAACTTAGCAACCGATCAAGTAGCTCTGGAGCATTCCGGGCGTTGCTGGCGTTCAGCATTTTGAAAGTGCTGGGCCGAACCACCTCCATGCTCAGATTTTGCTGGAGGAATTTCTGCATGCCCGGCAGGCGGAAGGCGTTGCCCATGGCAATCAGCTTGTGAAGTTTTACGCCCCGTCGCGAAGAAGTATAGAAGCCGATGGAACGCTGAATTTCGGCCACCAAATCGGCAAACACCGATCGCATGGCCTGGAAAATCTGGCGGGCGTATTTACTCTTGGCCGCCTCTCGCTTGAGATTCTCCGCTTTTCGGAAAGAGAGCTTGAACGTCTTAACCAGGGCCTCGGTGAAGTGATTGCCGCCAATGGGGATATTCCGGGTCCATAGGCTGTTGCCCTCGGCAACGATCAACTCCGTATTGCGTGCTCCGATGTCCAGGATCACCACGGGCTCTGAATCAATGATTTCTTCGTATTTTAATGCGTTGTACATCGCCAAGGGGGCGGATTGTACCGCGGCAGGTTCCAGGTTCAGGTTGGATAGGAACTGTAAGTGTTCCCGTAGCAGCTCCCGCCGCATGGCGAAAATGCCGACTTCTGTTTCAGTGGACTTTTCGTCGGTGAAAACCTGGTAGTCCCAGATGACCTCGTCCATATCGAAGGGAATCTGTTGCTGGGCTTCATACTTGACGATTTCGGGGATTTTTTTCTTATCCACCGGAGGCAGCTTGGTAAAACGCGACAGGGTATTTTGCCCGGGGACTGCTACCACGATAGGCTCACCCGCAAGATCGTGATCTTCGCGGAACTTATTCATGGCTGTTTCAACCAGGGCTTTCCGGTCCGCGTCCGGTGCAGATAGAATTTTCTTATGCTCAATGTAGGCGTGTTCAATCGCCTCGACCCGGTCGCCGGCGACTTGGAGACGGATAGCCTTCAAAGCGCACTGTCCGAGGTCAATCCCCCAGACCGGTTTGTTCGTCGCCATTGACTCCTCCTTGCCTTAGCTTAAATCAAGAAGCCCGCTGCAGGGTGGGGGCGCCTTGTCTCATCTTTTCGTGAAGTTCAAACCTTGTAGGCCGAATTCATGAGTACCTCAAAGGGGAAGCTGTGCTCCGGATTGCCTGTTCAATCAATAAGCACCGGGGATAAATCGGTGGGACCGCTCTCAGGTACCCCCCGTTAAAATCTCAGCTTTGCAGGAATACCTATTCCCATTTAAGTATTGATGGGAACAACTTTAATGTCAAGACAAGGGGATTAGTCACCTTGTTCCAGCAATCCCGGCAACAATCCGATTAGTCAGAGCTAACGAGTAATCATCCAGGGGGTACTCCCAATGATGCCCCCTTAATTTAGCCGGCGAAGAATAGCTCGTACCGGGCTACCTTCGCTCCCGGCGATTTTCAAGGGCAAGGCGATCATTTCATACCGACCGGGGGCGATGGTGGACAAATCGAGGCTTTCCAAAATGGGAATACCATTTCCCAACAACACGTAATGGGCCGGATGACCCTCCACCGTGTAGCCGTCCGCCGAAAGATAGTCGATTCCCACCAACGGTACCTCGTGCTCGACCATCCATCGGGCGGCCTGTTCACTGATGCCGTGGTAATTTTCGTCAAATTGCCCCTGTGCCCAGCGCTGCTCGTTCCGCGTTTTCAACAGAACCCGTTCACCTTGACTGACGCCTGCAGCTATCAGGTCGTCAGCCTGTGCGTCTCGCGGCTCGGTCACCTCCACTACGCAGGCCCGCCCACACAAAGAGGATAGGGCGATATCGCATACGTCCATGCCTTCGGGAATAAAGTGCAGAGGGGCATCAATATGGGTTCCCGCGTGGACCCCGGTTTGAATCTCACTGAGGTTGCAGCTTTCCGGCCCGGTTATAGTGGACACCCGCCACCAGCGAAAAGGCGGATCCCCGGGCCAGGTAATCATATCGTTGCTTAAAGTCCGGGTGATGTCGATCCATTCACTCATGGCTGATTCCCTGCAGATTCCGGTTGATCTTCCGAAGTGGATTGTTTTTCAGTTGGTTGCAATGATTGCTGGAGATGTGTCGGCTGACTGTCGGGGACGTTTTCACCGCGGGTTGCGATCAGCGCTTGCACATCTCCTGCCCGACGAAAACGTTCAAAATTTTCCATCATCCAATCGTTTCGTTGCGCGATCAGGCGGCCGATGAGCTTGCTGTCGTCCGCGCAGGATATTCCCAGTTCGATCACGTGCCGCCCCTTGGACGGTGACAAGCCACGCTTTACGGTTAATTTCCCATGCTCGATCATGGTCAGCCCGGCATTGCTGTTGCGCATTTGAATCAAAAAACCACAGGCTGCATCTTTATGCCCCGGATCCACGCCGATTCTCTTCTTGTCAGCAGGATACCGCAGGTAAACCAGATACATCGGCTTTCCGGTGGTGGCGCCGGGCAAGGGAAATTCCGCCAGCATACGCTCCACGCCGTCATCAGCTGTCCAATATACTTGTTCGCTGGTTAAGCGCAGATTGTTTTGCCGTCCTTCGAGTTGGGGTTGACGCAGTCGCATCCGCGAAACGTACGTGCAACCAGTCGAAAAAATCAGGCAAAGCACTAATCCGCAGGCGGCCAAAACCACTTTTCTATTGTTTATTTTCATATTCACGAGAGGAATTATAACGCTGATACTGGTATTTGTCTGTGACCTTGTAACGCAAAAACTTTCCTCAAAGAATTAATTTTTTGCCCGCGTCTTGCAAAAACAAGCATCCGAAAAACAGTAAGGCGATTCCGCAAATGATAAGCACGACGCGCTGAATGCGTGGCCCCATGACTTGTGTACCTTTGAAACTGGCTTGTGAGAGCACTTCCAGCCAGGCCAAGTCGCACAACCAGTGAACAATGGCGAACAGACCAAAAGCCAATACCCCGAATTCCCATGCCTGAATCGCCAATGCCAGGCCGACGCTAACCCACCATAACAAAAAATATGGATTTCCCGCGGTTAAGGCGATTCCGATCCATATAGGATTGCTATGGGCGTATCCAGTACTATTGACGGGGTCGTTTTGACGAACTTGTCTGAGCATTTGGATACCCATCCAGACCAGCACTACGCCACCGGCCAACCCGATGCTGATCTGCACGGGGCGAAATTCAAACCATTTTCGCATACCCGCCATAATCAGAATGACCAGGGGCAATTCAACCAAGCCGTGCCCCGCGGCGATGAGCAGGCCGGCATGTTTACGACGCCCGCCGGCGGCCAGGGTAGCGGCTGTTACCGGTCCAGGAGCCATCACCCCGGAAAGGGAGATCCCTGTCGCTTTGAGCAAAAACAATATCAGACTCATTAAGGCAAGTCCTGGGATTTATATTTACCCTGTTTGACCAGACAGCCGGTTTGCGTTCTTGGAATACGAAACGGATCGGCTGACCCTGGTAGAGATGTATGTTACCATAACCGATCAAGAACGGCATCGGGTCGTAAAAGCAGTTTTCAAAAAAGGCGAGGATCATATCGTGAGCATTTTCCGCCATGCGATTAAAATTTTCGGATGTTTTTCGTTGATTGCTATTCTGGGAGGTTGCATGTCCGCCAATCTGACTGCTGAACATTTGCGTTGTGAATACTTGGAAAACCCGCTGGCGGTTAATACGGAACAACCGCGATTAAGTTGGGAGGTTCAGTCTTCCCAACGTGATTGTAGGCAGCAAGCTTATCGTATTCTCGTCGCCGACAGTCGTGACGCGCTGCAACACGATGAAGGCAACCTTTGGGATAGCGGCCGGGTCGAATCCGATCAAACGTTGCATATTGGGTATGACGGCGGGCGGCTGGACTCCACGCAATGGGCCTACTGGAAAGTCAAGATCTGGGATCAAGAAGGGAATGCCTCGCCATGGAGTGAATCGGCTTATTGGCGGATGGGGATATTGAAGCCTGAGGATTGGCAGGCCAAATGGATTATGCAGCAGCGCAGCGGTCCGGAAGAAGAGCCCCGGCCGGCCTTGCCTTCCCCCATGTTGCGCAAAGAGTTTGCCTTGAATAAACCCATCAAAAGGGCGGTGATCAATGCGACCGCTTTGGGACTTTATGAATTGCATATCAATGGCCGACGGTTGGGCGATCGTTTACTTACCCCCGAATGGACCGATTACCACAAACGAGTTCAGTATCAAGCCTATGACGTGACCGATCTGTTGAAAGAGGGGGGTAACGCTATTGGGGCCGTTCTCGGCGAAGGTTGGTATGCAGGTCGGATCGGGATTTCCGTGGTACTTGGGGACAATGATCCGATTCGCGGATTTTATGGCGATCGTTTGCAGCTTTTGACGCAGTTGGAAGTGGAATATGCCGACGGTAGCAAGGACATCATCGTCAGCGACGGAAGTTGGAAAGGCACCGACGACGGCCCGATTCACAAAGCGTGTATCCTTGACGGCGAAGTTTATGATGCACGTAAGGAAATACCTGGCTGGACGCAATGCGGATTCGACGACAGCAATTGGCAAAGCGTGCAAGTGACCGATACGATCGACGCGGAACTCGTTGCCCAGCCCAATGAACCCATCCGTAAGACCGAAAAGCTCAAACCGGTAAAGATAGCTGAGCCTTCTCCGAGCATATATGTTGTTGATTTCGGCCAAGAGATAGCCGGCGCGTGTCGGCTGAAAGCCAAAGGTTCCGCGGGGACGGAGATTCGCCTGCGTTATGCGGAAATGCTCAAGGACGATGGCAACATTTACCGCGATAACCTGCGCATGCCCGTTTACAAAAATCATCTCGGTGCCCGTCAGGAAGATCGCTTTATTCTCGCAGGCAAAGGTGAGGAGTCTTTCTTTCCGCATTTTACCTATCACGGTTTTCGCTACGTCGAGGTGTCGGGCTATCCGGGTACGCTGGGCAAAGAGGACATCGAGGCTTGGGCATTTCATTCTACCCCTGAACGAACCGGTTCCTTTGAATGTTCTGCGCCCATACTCAACAAGTTGATGACCAATGTTACCTGGACCTTGCGGGATAACCTGCACAGTATCCCCACCGATTGCCCCCAACGCGACGAACGTATGGGTTGGTCGGGAGACATGCTGGTTTTTGCCCAGCCAGCCTGCTTCCTCATGGACATGGCTGCTTTCTTTACCAAGTGGACCCAGGATTTGCGGGACGATCAGGCTGACGACGGGCGTTTTCCCGATTTCGCGCCGCATCCTTACGATCCGAACAAACGCTGTTCCGGTGTGGCGGCCTGGGGCGACGTGGGGGTGGTGGTTCCATGGCGAATGTACGTGAATTACGGAGATACCCGGGCATTGAAAGCAAATTTCACCGCGGCCCGCAAGTGGGTAGATTTCATTTGCCGTCACAATTCCGATCTGCTTTGGAAAAATAATCGCGGCAATGACTACGGCGATTGGCTGAACGGGGATACGTTAAAACTGGAAGGTTTCCCCAAGGGTGAGGCCGAAGTGCCCAAGGATGTTTTCGCCACCGCCTTTTTCCAGCATTCCACCGAGTTAGTCGCCCGCATGGCGGAAGTTATTGGCGAAAAGGAAGCGGCTGATGAGTATGGCCGACTGGCTGAGGATATTCGCCAGGCGTTCATAAAGGCCTACGTATCTGAGGATGGGAAGGTACAAGGCCATACTCAGGCCGGCTATGCCCTGGCTTTGAATTTCAACCTGGTTCCCGACAACCTGCGTAAGAGAGCTGCACGGCACATGGCCCAGCGAATCCACGATTACAAGGATCATATTTCCACCGGATTCCATACCACCATTATGCTGATGAACCAGTTGACCCGCATGGGGTATAATGATCTCGCTTATATGCTGATCAACAATCGCACTATTCCTTCCTGGGGATATACCATTGAGCAGGGGGCCACGACCATCTGGGAACGGTGGGACGGTTACGTCGAGGGCCGCGGCTTTCAGGATCCGGGCATGAATTCCTTTTGTCATTACGCGATTGGTTCGGTCAGCGAATGGATGTACCGCACGATCTTGGGGATAAATCCCGATCCTAAGCAGCCTGCCTACAAGCATTTTACAATTCATCCCCAGCCCGGCGGGGGGCTGACCTGGGCGGAAGGGGCCTATGACTCCATACGCGGCAAGATAAATAGCGCGTGGCGCATCGATGAAGAGGGATACCATCTGGAGGTGACTATACCTGCCAACACGACGGCGACGGTTTGGATTCCGACGGCTGAACCGACAATGGTGACGGAAAGCGGCCGACCCGCAAGCGAGGCGGAGGGTGTGAAGTCCGTCAACTCCTCAAAAGATTGGGTGATCTACGAAGTCGGAAGTGGAGCCTATCGTTTCCTCGCCGCCAAGTGATGGTCGAGGTGTTCATGAAGTTTTTAGTGGGTAATAATCGGGCAATTGATTACAGCGAGTGAACCGACTATGAAAGCGATCATTTTGAGTATTGGTAACGAATTGGTCCTCGGGCAGAGCGTGGACACCAATTCTGCCTGGTTGTCTCGCAAGTTTGCGGAGATTGGAATACCGGTTGTTCGTCACGCGACTATTGGTGATGACTACGAAACTATTGCTGCGGAGATACAACGGGCCGCCGACGAGGCGGAGGTCGTTTTGATTACCGGTGGTCTGGGGCCGACGGAGGACGATCTGACCCGTCAGGCCTTGGCCGAAGTGATGGGTGAGAAATTGGAATTGCGGGAGGAGTATGCCGAAAAATTGCGGGACTTTTTCCGCAAATTAAATCGTTCCATGCCTGAGGCCAATCTTGTGCAGGCCTGTTTTCCCCTCGGCAGTGACCCGATCGAAAATCCGTGTGGGACGGCTCCGGGTATTCATGCCCGGCTTGGTCAGGCTGATGTGTGGGCCTTGCCTGGCGTACCCCGGGAAATGCGGGTGATGTACGAGCAATCCATTGAGCCGGTATTAGCGAAAAAATCCGCCGGGGGATCGATTGTGGTCAGCACCTTGCAATGTTTCGGGGCTGGTGAATCGGACATTGCCGAAAAAATCCGTGACCTGATGCAGCAGGGACGAAATCCCGCCGTCGGCACGACCGCCAAGCAGGGTGTCATTGGCATCCGGATACAAGCTCGTGGAGACAAGGTCCAAAATTCCCGAGATCTGTTGAATAAGGATGTAGAGGAAGTGAGAAAACGGCTTGGCACCCTGGTTTTTGGCCGGGACGAGCAAACTATGGCAGAAGCGGTGGCTCGTTTATTGATCGACCATGGCCAAACCGTGGCTACGGCCGAATCCTGTACCGGTGGTCTGATTGCTAAAATGCTGACAGATGTTACAGGAAGTAGCAACTACTTCAAAGAAGGACTGGTCACTTATTCAAACGAGGCTAAAATTCGATTGTTCGGTATGCCGGAAGATTTAATCAAAAAACATGGCGCGGTCAGTCCCCAAGTGGCAGAATTAATGGCCATTTATTGTAGGCATAAAGCGGGTACAGATTATGCCCTTAGCGTGACTGGAATTGCCGGGCCGTCAGGAGGCACCCCCGAGAAGCCGGTAGGCTTGGTGTACATCGGTTTGGCTGATGCAGATGGCTGTCGGGTGATTGAGCGGCGGCTTGGTGAGCACCTGGATCGAAGAGAAATTAGGATCCGCACCGCCGGTAATGCATTGAATATACTGCGCTTACAAATTATGGACA
>CAZMVS010000139.1:0-6001 GCA_964569525.1 uncultured Planctomycetales bacterium | reverse complement strand
CGCTTTGATCCTGATCTGGCTGGGAAGAATCAAACCTCGCCTCGGACAGAACTATGCCCGAACATTCCACAAGCCATGAGAAATACGCTTGAAAAACCGTCTTTTTTACTTGGTTTTGAGAATATACGGTGAGTTGAAAAATCAGCTTTCGCCTGACTGAATCGCCAACAATTTACGCAAAAGTGGAATCTTTTTTGAATTCCTGCTCAAGGATGGCCACGATCCGGGGAAAATCGTTGTCCAAGGCGCATCTATTTGCCTCCCTGGCGGCACAACGCCCCTGCTCATCCTGCTGGCAAGTGGAACAAATGATCTGGCGAATCTTATCCTGATATGGCTCGAGAGAATAATCACGGATCCCCGAGATGACCTCGATCACCTCATCCAGGCGGTTCATCAATGGTATACATTCTTGGGGAATCCCCTCGCTGCTTTGATCCTTCTGATATTTCGAGCAGATTTCTTCCCACAGCCGCTTTTCGATCCGTTCGCGTAATGAACTCATAAGCCCACCCCTGAAAAATTGTGGATACCTCAAAATTCTAGACCGGAGACGGGCAGAAAAAAACTTTGTTTTTCAAAACCTCTCCGCAGGCCTATCTCACCGCATTAAGCCCGCAAAGGGGTTCTCACTTGCGTTCCAAGGCGAAAATTAAGCCCTTCCACAAAATCAATCCAGAGCATTGGCCAAGAATTCAGCCATGTGCAGCGGCTTTGCCTCAGTCAAGTGGGTAATCTGGTGCCGACAACTGGTACCCGAAGCCACCACGTGAGTCCCTGAGGCACAATCATTGATCTGATTAACCAACGGCTCTGCTACCTTCTTAGACACTTCGTACAAGTCGTCCATCATCCCGAACGCGCCAGCCATCCCGCAGCAGCCGGTCTCCAAAAACTTCACCTCCGCATTGGGAATAAGCCCCGCCAATTCGGTCATCACACCCGTATCCGTCAACGCCTTGGAATGGCAATGGCCGTGAATAGCCACATTGACCGTCCCGTTTTGCTTAAATTTCAGCGCCTCAGGCTCCCGTTTCAGCAACTCGTACACAAACTGCTCAAACAAGACGCATCGACGAGCGACCTCTTCGGCCCCTTCAATCCTCATCTGGCGATATTCATCCACGAACATCGAATAACAGGAAGGCTCCAGAAAAACAATTGGCTCGTCACCACCCTGGCGATTGAAAAAGTTCACATTATGTTTGCCCAGCTTCATCACCAGGTCGAGAACACCCCGACTGGCCGCCGGCCGACCACAGCACTTCCGCCCTTCCGGCAAAACCACTTCAAAACCGGCCGCCTCCAAAACTTTTACCGCCGCCTGGCCGATATTCGGCTCGTTGTAACGAACCCAGGTATCATCCCAAAGGATCACTTTGCCGCGAGTCGTTTTCTGCCCGTTGCCATTCTGTTTGTGCTTGGTAAACCATTTGTCAAAACGCTGAGAAGCATAAGGAGGCATAGGCCTTTTAGTGGTGAAACCAAACATCTTGTTCATAATCCATTTGGTCACCGATAGTTTTAATACCCAATTTGAAATCGGATTAAACATGGTTCCCAATCGGCCTAGCAGATCCGAGTTGGCAATAACCTTGTCCACCAACGGGGTACCTTCTTTTTGATGACGGGCATGCTTCAAATCCGCCTTGAGCAAAGTCAAATCCACGTTCGAGGGACACTCGGTTTTGCACCCCTTGCAAGACAGGCAATAGTCCAAAGCCTTATCCAGTTCCTCAAGGGTTAGCGGATCGCCGTCACCCAGTCGTCCGTCCAAGGCCGCCCGGATAATATTGGCCCGGCCGCGAGTGGACATAATTTCCTGCCCAGTGGCCACGAACGTCGGGCACATGGTAGGTGGCTCTTTACGACACTCGGCACAACCGTTGCACTGCTCCAAATTGCCGACGAAATCCCCGTCCCGCTCTACAAAACTATTGAGCGGCTCAAAAGGCAATTCAATCTTGTACCCTTCACCCCAACGCAGGTTGGTATCGATCTTGTAATTTCTGCCGGGCACAATCTTACCGGGGTTCATCACATTGCGCGGATCGAACAGTTTCTTCACTTCACCGGAAGCCTGCATCAACTCCGGTCCCAAGTGATCAGGCAAAAACTCGGTCCGGGCAATACCAACACCATGCTCCCCGGAAAAAGAACCTTTGAATTGACGACAAAGGGCAGAGACTTCTTCGGCTACTTCCCGGAACTTTTGGATATCCTCGCGGGTATGCAAATCCAGCTTGGGACGCACGTGCAACAAGCCCGAAGCGGCATGACCATAATATGAAGTTTGAATACCCCGCGATTCAAATATCTGCCATAAACCTTTCACGTATTCCGCCACTTTGTGTGGTGGAACCGCCACGTCTTCCAAACCGGCAATCGGCTTGGCCGGCCCCTTGCACGCTGTTAAAAGCGACAAACCCGATGTACGAACATCCCAAACAAGCAACTGCTCTTCGTCACTAGCAGGTATTAAAGTCCGCTCCCCGATATTCCGCTTAGCCAACTCTTGCAGCTTACTTTCCGCCTCGCCGTCAAAAAATTCCACGATCAGAATGGACTCACACGGCTTATCATCCAATTCCATCAAGCTGCGGGCGCTGGCAAAATGCCGTTGCCCCTTCGTCTGGTCAAACAGCAGTCGATCAACGTGCTCAATAGCCGCCGGTTCGAGATCCAACAACTCCACCGTCGCCTGCATGGCCTCAGCCACCGACTGGAAAAAGATCAGTCCTATCCGCTTCTTCGGTGGAACGGGAACCAAATTCAATTTGGCGGACATGATCCCCGCCAGTGTCCCTTCGCTACCAGAAACGATTTTGCACAAATCACCTTTGTTTCGCAGATACTGATCAAAGCCATAGCCAGTCCATCGCTTGTTGATATAACCAACCGGCATTCGTTCCTCGATCTGGCTGGCACAGCGATCCACAATCTGGTCCAAGGCAAAACGCTGCTCAGACAAACCGTCCTGATCCCGCCCTATGCTAGCCACGGTGCCGTCAGCCAAAATAACTTCCAGCCCAAGGACATGCTCTACGGTCGTGCCATACTTCGGAACGTGCGCACCGGATGAATTGTTACTGATCATCCCACCCAGTGTAGCCCGTGAACTAGTAGCTACGTCGGGGCCAAACCAAAGCCCATGCGGTCGCAACCAATTATTCAACTGGTCCAACACCACACCAGCACCAACCCGCACTGAGCGATCGTCAGGATTAAAATCGGTAATCTGGGTATTGTAACGGGAAAAATCCACTACGATACCATCCCCAACCGCACCCCCAGTCAGTCCCGTCCCCGCTCCACGGGGAACCACGGGAATCCCGTTATCCGCCGCCGCCTTCATCAGGTCTGCCGCCTGCTTGGTCGTGCTGGGAAAAGCAACGGCATTGGGCACGATTTGGTACACCGAGGCATCCGTCGCATAAAGCTGACGGACAAGATCATCAAAATAAATTTCGCAATCAGTCGCCTTCTTCAGAGCCTTCTGTTGAGACTGGTTCATTCGTTAGACACTCCCACATGCGTAAAATGCTTGTATTCAATGCTATTATAGCAGATCAATAAATTTTCGCTAAATGCCCGGATTGGCGGGGGCAATCATCCAAGCGGAATTGGTTACGCTTTTCTTAAACCATAAATTATAATGAGAAAGAGAAAACAAGGCGAGTCTAGAACAGCCGGCTGGAATCGAGCAGAACGCAGATCGGCCCATCATTTATACTGGAAACTTCCATGTGAGCCCGAAATATACCCCGGGCAACTTGCAATCTTTTTTTCCCCAACCGATCACATAAAGTATCGTAAAGGTGCTTCGCCTTTTCAGGATCAGCGGCGGCATCAAAAGAAGGCCGACGCCCCTTACGCGCATCAGCCTGGAGAGCAAACGCGCTGATCACCAGAACACCGCCCTTAACGTCCGCAACACTGAGATTCAACTTACCCTGTTCATCGTTAAAAATGCGCAAACCGGCGATTTTATCCACCATGTAATTCAGGTCGTCCTCGCCATCCTCCTGCCCAACGCCAAGATAGACCAGAAGCCCTTGGCCAATTTGACCGCATACATGACCCTCAACCCTAACCGCCGCCTCGCTTACTCGTTGAATTGTTGCTCTCATGATAACTACAGGTTTTCAATCAGTTGTACGCTTCGACCATTTCGCGCGCTTGATCCGCAATGATTTTCTGCAATTCCACCGGCTGAAGCACCCGGGCTTCCTTTCCGTAACCCAAAATCCACCAGGAGATTTCATGCACGCCGTCCACATCCGCTTCAAAAATCAACGACCCGTCCTCCAAAAGGCGGGTTTGTTGCGTCGGATGCCATAATACCTCCTCCACATTACCCGCCACCTTGGGCGAAAACCGCACCTCCACGTGATAGCGATTCTCACCTGGAATCATCCTCCAAGCTTGCCCGAAATAAGCGTCCGGATCGAAAGCCTCCTCCAACACAAAGCGTCTCCCTGTCAGCGAAAGGTCAACAATGCGCTCCACGTTAAAGGTTCGGATTTCCTTATGCAGGCTGCTGTAACCAATCACGTACCATGCCCGCTTGATAAACATCAGTTTATACGGGTCCAACTCCGTCTGAATCTCCTCCCCCTCGTAATAGGAGTCGTACTTGATATTCACCTTTTCATGTTGTTGCGCGGCCTGCCAGAGAATTTCAAATTCTTCCCGGGCACAACTGGCGTCTGCCATCGCCGGCAAACGTACGTCAATTTTGTCCACCGCGCTACCACAATACGCCTGTAAATCCGCAGGCAGCGTGCTTTCAATTTTCATCAGTGCGCCGGCCACCGCCTTGAAATTGGGAAACATGTCCCCGTTGCCGGTCTTCTCCACGATCATCATTAGCCCCAACACTTCCGGCAACGTGAAATTGATCGGGGGTAAAAAGAAATCCCTTTGAATGCTGTACTGCTTGCCGGTCGAATTATAATAAATCGGTATCCCCGCTAGCTTGAGCAGGTTCATATCCCGAAATAAAGTCCGCCGACTTACATTAATCTCTTTGGCAAGATCCCGGGTAGTATAGCTCTTACCGCTTTGCAAAAGGGTAATCAGCCGCAGGAGACGATGGATTCTGCTGACTTTCAAACGATCTTCTCCCCTTGCCTGTTTATCAGCGATCAAGCCTGGCCGATTGAATAGCTCCCGGCGTTATTATTCTTGACGCCGATAAAGCAGGCCAAAAAGTATGCACGAAGAAAGAATAATCAATCCGAAAAAATAGGGAGAACTGATCCTATTAGAGGTCGTGACCTGACGCAAGTACCAAACGGCCAAGCCCAGACAAACAATGACAATTCCAAAAAAGGCTCGCGGCCCGGGAAATGCCGCCGCCAAAACATACACGACAGCCAACAAGCTGAAGGTAACCGAGGGAACCCAGGCAGCTAGCTCCTCCGATTCCCCCAACATGATGCCTCCCGCCGCACACAACGGGCCGATAATCACCCCAACTGAAAAAGTCGGCTCAGCAAAGGCCTGCCAACCACTCCGCCGCATCGCCCCGTATGTCAGCATAAGGAAAAACCCTGATAAAACAGCCAAGGCGATCGGCCAATAAGCGACCAACAAACGGGCTGCTATCGAATGGGGAGCCCGCACAAATACAAAAACACCAGCCACCGCGATGGCAAAAAGCGTCAACCAACCCAACGTCGGCTTCTTTGTCTGCCGAGCGGCATACACCAAGACCAAAATTAATAAACCGTTGGTCAGCAAGCCAAACACCCAACGATAAGTCGAATTATCCAGGTCATCCACGAAAGGCCGTCGGGGCCAGATCGCCAGGCAGGCCGCCACTAATACCCCCGCCGCCCCGATCAAAAAGCCTACCCGATTGGCAGTGCGAATCAGGCGCCCCGCCGTCGTCCAGGCCTTACCCTGATCCAATTGCTGATCCCATACTCCCCCCAACCAATGCCACAACCAGGTCATCACCGCCAGTCCCAACACCACCCGGTTGAAAATCTCGGCA
>CAZMVS010000138.1:0-34269 GCA_964569525.1 uncultured Planctomycetales bacterium | reverse complement strand
TGAACACCGTGGCCCATGCGTCGGCGTCAATCGCCTGGTCAGCAATGACCGTCACACTGGGAGCCTGTTCAGCAGACAGGCCCGTACGCGGATCAATGATATGGGAATACCTTTCCCCCTTGATGTTATAAAAACGTTGTTGAATACCGGAAGTGGTAACGGCCCGATTGGTTACCTTCAGTTTACCCATCAGGCCGGGACCGAAAGCATTGCGAATACCAATTGTCCAATGTCGGCCGTCCGACCGCCGGCCAAAAGCTAAAACGTCACCTCCCACATTGACCAATCCGCTGGTCGCTCCGACTTTTTGCATGGTTTCGGCCGCGGCGTCCAGTCCATAACCTTTGGCGATGCCGCCCAAATCAACCTGAAGTCCGTCGATCATCACGGTGACCGATTGATCTTCAGGGTTTAATCGCAAATAATGCGAGCCGATGTGTTCCAAGGTCTGTTTCAATTTATATTTATCGGGAAGATGGTCATTTTGCGCCGCCTCTTTCCATAGATTGAGCAATGGTCGGCAAGTAATATCGAAGGCACCGCCACTCTGTTCGGCCACGCACAGCGATTTTTGAAGGACACGAAAAGTATCCGAAGACAGCTTCATGGATTGGCCGGCGGAGAGGCGATTCAGACGGCTGATCTCACTATTCGGTTTATAAGTGCTCATCAGTTGCTCAAGCTGATCGAGGCGTTGATAAGCGGTCTGTACGGCATGGCTGGCAGTATCTTGGTCATCAGCCACCGCTGTGATTTCCGCCAAGGTACCCATGACTTCGCGGGCATGCTGGGCGGTCTGAGGACCGGTACTATCCCGGCACCCGGCGGACAACATCAGAAGACTTGCACCAATCATTACTATGAAGATCAGCCTACTGTACCGGGATTTTTGCAACATCGTCCACCAAGTGTTTTGTGAGCGGCTACCAAGAGATTAAAGGATAAAGCGACTCAGATCCTCGTCCTTGTAAATGGCCAACAGTTGTTCGCGGACATGGTTTTCATCAACTGTAATGGTTTCCCCGTGGTGGTCCGGAGCGTTAAAGGACAATTCTTCCAAGACCTTTTCCATAATGGTATAAAGTCGCCGGGCTCCAATGTTCATCATGTTACGATTGACCTCGGAAGCGATTTCCGCCATGGCTTTGACGGCGTCTTCGGTAAATTCCACGAATACTCCCTCGGTAGCCATTAAAGAGACATGCTGACGGGTCAAAGCGTTTTGCGGTTCGGTCAAGATGCGTACGAAATCGTCCTTGGTCAGATCGTTCAGCTCCACGCGAATGGGTAGCCGACCTTGTAATTCAGGCATCAAGTCCGAGGGTTTACTGGATGTGAAAGCACCCGCAGCAATAAAAAGAATATGATCGGTACGCACTACACCATGGCGGGTGTTTACCGCGCAGCCTTCGATAATGGGCAGTAAATCACGCTGCACGCCTTGGCGGGAAACGTCCGGGCCATGGGCCTTGCCGGTAGCAGCCACCTTGTCGATCTCATCAAGGAACACGATCCCGTTATTTTCGGCCCGATTGATGGCCATCTCCGTGACTTTTTCCCGATCGATGAGCTGATCGCAAGTTTGGTCGAAGAGCACCTTACGAGCTTCACGGATGGGCATTCGACGGCTTTTCGCTTGTGATGGTATAAGCTTATCAAAAAAGTTTTGTACTTCTGGATCCATCTGGTCCATCCCGATGGTCGCCATCATACCCACGGGCATTGATTTTTCTTCAGCAGTGATCTCTACATCCCGATCCTCGAGTTCGCCGTCGCGCAGGCGCTGGCGGAATTTATCCCGAGTCCGTTGCCGCTTCTGGCCGTCCTCGCTTTCCGACTGGGAATCGTCGTAATAAGTAGCGCTTTGTTGCGAACCGGGAAGCAAAGCATCCAGCAAGCGCTCTTCAGTGAGGCGTTCCGCTTCCTGGCGAACCACTTCGGTTTGTTCCTGGCGGACCATGTGCACGGCCAAGTCGACCAGGTCACGGACGATACTTTCGACATCCCGGCCATGGTAACCCACCTCGGTAAACTTGGTTGCTTCAACTTTGCAGAATGGAGCGTTGACCAGCTTGGCCAGTCGGCGGGCGATTTCGGTTTTTCCCACTCCGGTCGGTCCCATCATGAGAATATTTTTAGGTCCCACTTCGGCCCGCATATTTTCGGGCAGCTGTTGGCGGCGCCAGCGATTGCGAACCGCCACGGCGACCGCCCGCTTGGCTTCGTTTTGGCCGATGATGTATTTATCTAAGGCCTCAACAATCTCTTTAGGTGTTAATTCTCTTGTTTTCTGGTTGGACATCTTTTTAGCTTTCGGTTTTTGTTCCCAATATTAAAAAGGTCAAATAGCTTACACATTCACCAAGCTTTTTTCAGGTTGTTATGCTGGTAAAGGTAGAAAATATTACAAACTTTCCACCGTCAAATTGTTGTTGGTATAGATACAGATATCCGCCGTCACCAGCAAGGATTCCCTCACAATTTCGGCGGCCGATAATTGCGAATGTTTCAACAAGACTCGGGCGGCAGCAGTCGCGTACATACCTCCTGAACCAATCCCAATAATACCATCGGTACACTCGATGACATCACCGTTACCGCCGATGATCAAGGAGGCTTCCGTATCAACGGCCGCTAACAGAGATTCCAATCGGCGCAAGACCTTGTCGGTCCGCCAATCCTTGGCTAGCTCAATGGCCGCCCGGCGCATATTCCCTTTATACTGTTGCAGGCGATCGTCGAAACGATCCAAGAGGGCGAAAGCATCTGCAGCAGTCCCAGCGAAGCCGCAGAGCACTTTCCCTTCACACAGGCGTCGAATTTTATTCGTGTCGTGCTTAACCGCCGTTTGCCCCAAGGTCACCTGACCATCCCCGCCCATGGCCACCTGGCCTTCGCGGCGAACAGCCAATATGGTCGTGCTGCGGGTCTTTAGTCGATTTTTATCCATTATATTCGTCTCCCATTCGGTCAAGTCGGGTATTGCCTCTGTAAGTACCGACCGTAGCAAAATCACCATTTTTACGCAAGCAGATGTATAAACTCGCAACTTAAACGCAGGAAGTTTATTATAATTAGTAGGAAGACACTTCAAATTAAACAATCGGGAGGCAAACATGTCTGCCTTTTCAGGTCGCAAGCAATATATCACGGGGCTTATATCCGCCATATTTTTAGTGGCTGTTGCAGGTTGCAAGAAAGAGCCGCCCCCCCAGCCGATGGAAACACAGCCGGTAACTACCGCGCCGAAACAAAAAGAAGCGGCGAAGCCTTCGCCGTCGGAGTCTCAGCCGGCGACTCAACCGACTGAAGAAGAAAAGCCTAAACCGACGGATACCCAGCCCGCTTCTTCTTTCGACCCCCGTCCGCCCTACACGGTCAAACTTTACGTGAATGATCCGCAAGACAAACAGCCGGGGTGGTTGGCTGTTCGGCAGTTGATCAAAGAGGGTTCCGCCCGCGCGATAGGGACCTTTCCATCGCAGAATGTCCTGGAACTGGAAACCGAGAACGTCAAACAAATCCGCATCAACATAGGTTTTTTACCCCTACGCAAAGGTAAACGGACCATTCTGCACATTGATCAACAGTCTATGGAAATCACGCGCCCTCGCGAGCAAAAATATCTGTCGCTGCGACGAAATGCCAACGGTCGCTGGGTACCGGCGGATTGAAATCCATTCGATCATTGTCACAATCGGAGAACCCGAGGGCGTTCGGACGCCATTTGTTATGCCTTTACATATCTTTTAGTGTTGTTTGGGATGTAAACTTGGCGGTTTAATTCCGGGCAGCTTTTAAGGTTCATTAGCCCGTTGCTTGTCTTTCGCAGATGAAGCATTTAATGTCTTTTTTGCAAACTCAACAAACTCCTCCTTAGGCACAAAACCGGAACGCACTTGATAGGTACCGTCCGGAGCCACAATTACACTGGCGGGACAGTGGGAAACGCCGTATTTATTCATGTAGGCAACGTATTTCGGCCCACCAGCCTCTTCCACCAATAGGTTAATCGTATCCTGGAACAAAGATTCAACATCCGGATCAGAGAGGACCTCGCTGCCGAGCATGCGATTGGAAGCTTCGTCTGTCCAGCATTTGTAAAAGACAAACATATGTTTATCTTTTTCGCGGGCTCGTTGTTCCGCTTGGGCAAACTGCGAATAATCCAACACCCAATTATAAGAGTGGCAACCGCTAGCCAATACCAGCACACAGAAAAGCGCACCGTAGCGCCACCATTTGAAACCATGGCTACACATTTTGAAACTGTCCATCCTTTTCAGATTGCGCAAAAGTGTTTTTCTCAATTTTAAGGAAAGTCAACCTGTGGATATTCAAGCGGCTACCACGTGCTGGACCTGCTCATCGTTCGGCCGATTAGTAATGAAAACCGTCTGGAACAGATCGACCTGGTCCAGTTTGTATCGATAATCTACTTCCAGGCCGGTATCCCGGATAAGATCGTCCAAACACAGATCACTTTTCCAGCCCAAGTGCTCCGTAATGGGGCAAATCCATTTTTCCAACATCGCGAAAAAACGATTGCTGGATTGGAAGTGATTGATGATGACAATCTTGCCTCCGGGGCGGGTAACCCGTTGGGTTTCCTTAATTAACTCAACTGGATCACTCACCACGGTCACCACGTGACTGAGCACGACGTGATCAAAGCTATTCTCTTCAAAAGGCAGTTCCAAGGCGTTAGCCAAAGCCAAATGCACCCAGTTCATTCCTTGATCTTGCATCCGTTTGCGGGCCTTTTGCAACATGCCCTCGCTCAGATCGACCCCGGTGACCGAGACGTAGCTTGGATAAGTCGCCAAGGCCAAACCTGTCCCTATCCCTATATCAAGGACCTTATCATGCGGCTGAAGCTCCATATGCTCAAAGGCTTTCCGGCTACGGCGATGGACAATGGGCAGCCAAATCAGGTCGTAAAAATGAGCCCAGACGTCATATATGGTTCTTGTTGATTTTTCCTCCATTTTTAACCCCTTTCTGGGCTTCTCAATGTATCTTCCCATCGGCAAGCTGGCAAGTTAATCCTCATTATCGCTTGTCACGCCCGGGGTGACCACCTCCGGATACTTATTATACGCCAAGGCACCCTTCGGTGCATCAGGGGGTTTCATTGGTCGCCTGCCAGTTTTCGCTGCTCAATAGAACCAACAAGAATAGCCCGCCAAGATACTCGAGTGGCCAGGCGGGAAGGATCAAACTCCACACTCATGGCAGTTAAACCCCGCTGGGCCAAGACTTTTTGTACAGGTCGGCCTTCCACAATCGCAGGCCAACCATTGGCTTGTAAAAGTTCAGTTAACTCAATGGCGAATGTTGACCAGATCGCTCGCCATTGTCCTCCATCATGCCCGATACGCCGGAAAGGTATTAAAGCCACCACACCTGGATTCGAAACCGCGCCGGTCAGTTGGCCGGCCAGATCACTCGCTAAAATATCCGTTTTATCCGCTTCTGATACGGCGTTCGCGAGCACTTTCCCATCCGCCAGGCGGATCAATCGAGCACGTATGCAAAAAACTTCCTGTCGGCGAAGTTTCTCAAGAATCCCGCCTTTGGTTAAATCTTCGATAAGGGTTTTCACTGCCTGACTATCCGGCCGGTAGGAACAAACAACTCGCTGTAGCCGATCCACCACATATAAGCCCGGCCGAATCTGCCGGGGATCTCCGGTCAGCCAGGCCGCCATCCCCGCCTTGGCTGGCGGAGCTAAAACCGCACAGGGGAAATTGCCCCCTGCGGATTTGAGAGCAGGAACCACCTGCGGCGTCCAATCTCTGGATTGCCCGGTGTACAAACCGATGATTTGGCCTCCAAATTGTTGAACGGCATGGCGATTACGAGACAAAACCTCAGCTGTTGAGCGGACCTTTTCCCAGTCTCGTCCCATGACCCAGAGGATGGTTATCTCCCCATCCAACCGAGCCATCAGTTGTTCCAACTTCTGGCGATCTACTATCGGCGGATGCGGAGGATAAACAAAGGCGGGGTAATAAGCGGGACTCTCAGGGCAGGCCTTATTCAACTGATTGTGTTGACATCCCACAATGGCAACAAGCTGAATCAGGCCTGCCAACGATACCATGTAATAAAGATGAACACTCCAAGCCAGACGCATGCTTCCTTAACCTCTTGGGATTTCTTACATTTTGATGGTCCAGGTATTTCAGTTCGGATGAGATTAACACAAGACCAATAACCAGGAAAGCTTGGATTTTCAAATTTTTGAAAGGCTAAATTTATTTATTTTCAATCTATCTCTGCTCGGTTCCCATTCGTAAGACAAAGGCGATCATTCCGCCGATGGATACTTGACACTACACCCGTATGGTTCGGTACGGGGCTTGGCGATTTTTTTCTCCGCCAGTAGGGCTTTGAGAGCTTCTTCGACATAATTGGTCTTATCTCGATCATCAATAGCCCCGTTGTAAACAAGTTTGCCTTTTTTATCGATTATGTACATGTGGGGGGTGGTCTTGGCTCCGTACATTCGACCAACTTTACCCTTTTTATCATGCAAAATGGGGTAAGCAAGTTTCATCTGAGCAGCATATACGCGGTTTTGTTCGGGTTTTCTCCCCCGAGTGGTATCGACACCCACCCAGACAACGTCCTTGTCAGCAAACTTTTTATAAGTTTCCTGCATAATTTCCTTTTTGTGAGCGCCTCTGCTGATGGGGCAGTCTTTGTTGAGCCATTCCAGAACGACAATTTTGTCCTGAAATTCTGACAGTTTGAAAATTTTGCCATACACGTCCTTTAATTCGAAGTTGGGGGCATCGGCCCCAACTTTGGCCACCGGTTCGCTCTTCTTTGCGGAGGCCGCCCCCAGCTGAGCATATACCAAAAACATCGTAAATACGGTGAATACACCAGTTACAAGAGTTTTCGTTTTCATCAGGCTCTCCTTTCATCAGGTCTTCAAGAGCTGTGAATTGAAGAAGACTAGAACTCATAAACAAATACTTTATGCACAAAAACGTGCTTAGTGTCCCCGATTTGTTACTCTGCGTGAGAAAAACTTTTTTTATTTTGTAGGTCCCTCTGCCACAAAAAGCTATGTTCACTTGTGGAACCAATGTCAAATTTTGGCCCAAAAATAGTCTTGCTAATTTTTCCCTGATCTCCGATAAAAGAGGGTAGAAATTTCGTCAACATTTTCCATAAGGAAGGTAATAAGCTCTTGGAACCCAACCTGTAATGGTTTATCATTTTAAGAGGGGTTATAAATGCCCAATCCTTTAAAGGGGGGCTACGAACCAAATTCAAGGAGGGGGTAAGAAAACTATTATGTCTTCCCGGGATATTCAAAAAATAATCGAACACTGGCCCCACGAAAGTGGACAAATCAATGTCCGTAAAATTCGTGGTGGCAACAACCGATTGAAAATCCAAATGCGGGTTGACCTGGGTGTTCTGCAAATGGAAATGGAAGGCCGCCCGGACGGTCTTCGGCCGCATAATTGCGAGTCCTACCTGGATTACTATCAGAAACAGGCTAAAAATTACAAAGAAAAAAACGGGAGTGACTTAGGATTTTTCCTTGAAATAGAAGAATGCAAGGCTATCCGGGAAGAGGCTGTCCAATATTATAAACGCTACCTCGCGAACTTCGTTCTGGAAGATTACGAGGCGGTTATTCGCGACACTCAGCGAAATCTAAACGCACTTGATTTTTGCGTCAAGTTCGCCGCTGATGAGACCGACCAGCTTGCGATGGAACAGTATCGACCCTACCTGGTGATGATGAACGTCCGCAGTAAGGCCTTGATCGCTTTGGAAAAAGGCGCCTTTCGAACGGCCATGACACACGTGGAGAACGGTCTGCGGCTAATCAGGGATTTCTTCGATAAATTCGGTGTTCCCAAGGCTTACAAGATGAGCGGGGAAGTAAAAGTCTTGAAAACGCTCCGCAAAGAAATCCGCCAATACCTACCCGTGGATCCGGTTCGCAAGTTGAAGCGTAAACTCAGCCGCGCTTTGAAAGAGGAGCGCTACGAGGATGCCGCCCGTTTTCGCGATCAACTCGATGCCCTGCTGAACGAGTCGAACCAGTAAAAATTACTGCGAAGCTCCTTCCTACAACCACGAAAACATAGGTGTAATTCTCCAACCGGCAAAATATCGATGGGATTATGGTATCAGTCTTCGAGTTCCTCTATACGTTTCACGACCCCATCTTTATCTACCCACAAACCTATTATCTGCGTACCGGGCACCCAATCCCTGATGACATCCATCCCTTGCTGCACTAATTTGAGATGTTCTGTGAGAGATACCGGATTACCGGCACAATCGTGGTGAGCGACAATGGCGACCGTTTGGGCCCGATGCTTGTCCACGGATACAAGAACCCGGCGTTTGATATTCTCAACTTGATGGGGACTGCCATTATTCAAAACCAGATCCGGGCCCGCCTCGGTTATCATATCTACATAATCAACCCCCAGCTGCTCGCGCATCCAATGCATAACCGGCTCAATGACCCTACCGTCCATGCAATTAATCGCCGCTGCAAATGCTCCATTCCTCATTGTCCCATCCTTTCCCTTTCAAGCGCCCACCTTTACCGCGCACAGTATAATCGTCTTTTTGAAAGATACCGAATAAGCGTAACCATGCAAAACGATTTCAGCAGACAAGGGGCGCAGGGGACATCGACAGCTTATGATTACCGATGTTTACCAGCCGGAAGTTATGTCTTTTCTGCGAACAGGCCGCGCTCGGCATATCAGGCCATTACCGAGGCAACGGATTCCTCGGTGCTGCCGTTTTCGGCATATTTATTGGCCAAGTGATCCAAACAGGCTTGGAAACAGGATTCAGCCCAAGCACGGTCCGCTTCGTCCAAACCAATATGCGTGTTCCCACCTGTCTGTCGGCCTACACTGGGAATCCAGCATTCATAACCACACTCGACCGTTTCCAACCCGTGGAGCCGAAACCCGACCAAAACGTAAGAATCTTCAGCCAAGGCAAACTTGAAAGTTCTGCGGTCGCTTTGATCCTGCGGTGAAGTCGCCTGCATGTCCCACTGGGCGACAAATTCCGCCAGATTTTGGAACACGGGCGTAAGAACGTCCTGGGAGTACCGCTTGAACTGCTCTGCGGACTGCTCACGGATTAGATTCATTTTGTTGGCGAAACGTTCCTGCCATTCGTTCATTCTGCTTCCCCTTGGTAATTGATGTACTATACGAATCCTAAGCATCCGTTAACGTTGTTCGTCCGGTAAATAAATGCCCTCCACGGAGGCGCATCGCTTACACAACTACGATTTAAATCAACACAAAGGCAAATCGAACCTTGTTATTCTTCAGCTTTACTCGTTCCGTCTTATGGGACGGACTACGTACGGATGCGAAATCCGAGATGAGCTGAACCAAAATGGTCATGAATGTCGAATGTCGGTAAATTTTTGGGAAATCATTTGCCTTCACCCCACAAATAAATTGTATATTCTCAAAGCTTGGCCCTTGACTAAAAGCTCGGATCATAACGAACCCGTTTAAGTAAATGCCTTATGTTGAAATGATGGATAACACGACACCGGACATCACGAGCATTTGTATTCCGCCTGAAAACGAGGCGATTGGCAGCGCCTTGGCCGACTTGGATCACAAGTTATCCACCTGGACGTCGGCTATGGAACGGGTCTTCCAGCAATTGCGCCAGATCCGCCACTTGGAACATGCGCCCGATAAAGCGAAGGCACGACAAAAATCTTCTCCGAAAACTGATAATTTTGAAAATCAAATTGTCGAAACGAATGAGTCAGCCTCTTCGTCGGAAGGCATGGACCTAACTGTCCAAGCGAAAAGCGATTCTTCCACAGATTTGGACAACGCGACATCGTGCGAGATGTCATCCGAGCACAGCGATGCCGCGGGCAGCACCAACCAGCCAGTAGCTTCATCCGACACAAATGACATCCAAACCGAGTCAGCCTTCGCGGAACAGCAAAAACCCATCGCCAATAACACAGATAACGCGATGGCATCAATACACATCGCCGATACACAAGCACAAAATAGCTTAGCCGAACAAACCCAGGAAAGCGCACTGGACGATGAAGAAACCTTATTGGCCACCCTGGATGAACAAATCGCTAAACAAGTCCGCATCATCCGCCGGTTATCACCGGAAAGAAAAAATATTCACACAATCATTAAAGAAGTCCAACAAAACCAACAACAGACTGAAAAGCAACAACCCCGCAAAAAATCGTGGTTCCGTCGAAAGGGGAAATGATGAACCAGATTGCACAACAAAACCTGGAATTGGAGACGGTCGATCTGCCTCCGGTGGATCAAATGGAAAGTTTAGGGAAAGACATTATCACCGTAATGCAGGACGTGCGGGAACTGCTGCAGGCGCGGGCCGAGGCTTTGGAATCCTGCCGAACGGCCCTCGAAACCCACCATCAACAATTGATCCAGGAACGCGAGGAGCTTAGCCAATACGAAAACGAATTATGCCAGACGCTGGAATCCAGGGAACAGGAAGTCGCCCGTCGAGAACAGAAAGTGGAAGAAACTGAACAGCAGCGGGCCGACCGGGAAAGCGATCTGCAACAGCGATCCGACCAGCTGCTCGCACAGGAAAACGAACTCCAACAAAGAGAAGACAACCTTCAAAGCCGTGAAAATGAGGTTCTCCAATTGCAGGAGGACATTGACAGTCAGCAAGAGGAATTGAAACCCCGCCGATCCGAACTCGACGAGCAGGATCACCAGTTACAGCAAAAGCGTGAAGCCATTCAAGACGAAGCCAGCCGCTTCGAAAAACAGCAAACCGCTTATGAATCGGAACAGTCTTCCCTGGCTGAACAGCGCCGGCAACTGGAAGAAGCCCAATTTACCCTCGAGGAACAGCGAGAACTACTCCAAGGCAAGGAAAAAGAATTGGCGGAGTTGGCCGACTCGCTCAAACAACAGGAACAAACCATCCAGCAGGATCGATCGGAATTAGAACAGATGAAGCAGGAATGGTCCGCTCGCATGGAGGAATTGAACGCCGCCAAAGACAACCTTACCAGCCTGCAGAATCAGCTCAAAGACGAGTTGGAAAAGGTTTCCGAACAGAAAAGCGAATTACTGCCCAAATACGGTGCCAGCGGGAATTCTTCGGGCGATGGACAATCCGCAGACAAGGACGTCCCCCGCATCGAAGACGAACAAGCCCGCAGTTCCCTGCAACGATTTCAGAAACTGTGTCGGGATGCCAAGCGTCGGGCCATCGGTGCCTGATAACCACCCGCTGAATATGGAAGGGAGAAAGCCTGATGCCTCTGGGTCTTTTGTCTAAAAAGAAGAAACAACGCAAATCTACCGCTGGCGGCAAGTCTCAACCATTCGCCTCGCATTGGGATCCAAGAAACTATCAACCCGCACGTAATATCAAGTTTCCCGATGATGAATTAAGCCGTTATTTCCACCAAGAACGTTACGGATTGATTGCCGCTGATCCACAACAATGGAAAAACCACGCCAAGGGGCAGCAAATCGTTCGTTCTTCTTTCGAGACCATCGACGAACGCTTCGCCCTGGTCCCGGAGGGATTCGTCTCCCTGCCGCAGACGGTCAACGACGAGCCGGGCTGTTCAGAAACGAATAGTGAGACCGAACCCTTTCTGCTCGCTCGCTGCGCGGTTACCTGCCAACAGTTTCAACACTTTGTGGACGACGGCGCTTATGAACAACTCGAACTTTGGCCCAAGGAAATTTGGCCGCACTTGATCGATTTCGTGGATCAAACGGGCAATCCCGGCCCGCGTTTCTGGCGACAGGGCCGACATGATCACCGCCTTGCCCATCATCCCGTCGTGGGTATCTGCTATTACGAAGCCGCCGCCTATGCCCGCTGGGCCGGTTACCGTTTACCCAGCGAAGCAGAATGGCAAATGGCGGCCAGTTGGCGGATCCGCAGTTCCGCTCAAATACTCCGCCGTTATCCGTGGGGTGATGCCCTGGATACCGAGCGATGCAACATCTGGGCCTCGGGACTTTGCGGCACCGCGCCGGTCGATGCCTATCCTTCCGGAGCCGCCCCCAACGGTGTCCTGCAATTAATCGGGAACGTATGGGAATGGACGGCTGCGGATTTCCAGGTAACGGACGACGAGGGTCGGCCCGTGGTCGGCGATATGCTGCTCAAGAGTATTCGCGGGGGGGGCTTCGATACTTACTTCCCAAACCAGGCCACCAGTTATTTCCGTACCGGGCTGCCCAGCCTGACGCGGTCTCACAACGTCGGTTTTCGTTGTGCATTGAACGCCGGTTCTGCTTGATAAAGGAGGCTTATGGTGAGTCCGGCCAAAACTGCAACTGTAACCGGAACAAGCTGCCTAATTTGTGGCACCAAGAACATGTCCGACGCGGCGGTCTGCATTGAGTGCGGGGCACCCATGGCGTTGGCCCGTGACATCGTCGCCCAGCAACGCGAGCCGCAAATCGTCAGCATTATCGGTGAGAGCAACGTCGGCAAAACGGTGTATCTCGGCTTCCTGTTGGACATGCTCACCCAACGGGTGGCCAATTATGAAGCCATCCCTCGCGGCGCTTACTCTATCGAGTTGCAGCAAAACGTGATCAGCCACATGGCCCACCGCTGCTTTCCGCCCAAAACGCCCATGGAAATGAACCAGTGGTATTGGGCTTATTACCAGATCTACCAACGTTCGCCCAAAGCCAAATGGATTGATCTGCTGATGCCCGACATGGCCGGCGAGTCCCTGGCGGCGGAGGTGTCCGCACCTAATACCTTCAAAGTGATTCGCGACTTGCTGCTTCGTTCCGCGGGTTCCATGCTGCTGGTAGATGCCGCCTTGGCGGCCAATGGTTCCTCGCAGCCCGACTTTTTCGGAGTGAAGATGCTCAGCTACATCGACTCACTCTATGCCTCCAAGCGAAACCAACGCCTTAAGATGCCTTTAGCAATCGTGCTTTGCAAAGCGGATTATTGCCCAGAGTGCTTTGATGATCCCCGGAGATTCGCCCAAGCCAATCTGCATCGCCTGTGGAACCTGTGTGAAAGCCGCTTTGCAAACATTGAGTTCTTTGCCTGCAGCGTGGTCGGCGGATTGGGATACGCCGCCTCGCCCCAGGAAGATTACGTCACTCCCATTCCCCTGCATACCGCGTTGCAGGGCATTTTGGAGCCGTTCCAATGGACGATCAATCAGCTGTAATCACGTGTCCGGAAATCTTAACCCGCAAGGAATCACCGACTCTTTCCGCCGACCAGGCAGTGTTCACCTCGGTGCGCTCGCCGACCGGCGAGGGCTACCGGATCATCGCCGCTAGTGCAGGTGTTACGCCTGAAGAAAAAGCGGAAATCCTACGGCGGGCGCCTTCTCATGGTGGACTGAGTTCAAACTTCTCCGAAGCGAAAGGCTTTGCCACTTGGCAAGCCTCTACCGGCCGACAAATTATTATCTGCAGCTGTTATGCCGGCAGAGAGCACACCTCCCGCGGCGGCCAGCGGGTTTATTCGCATCTCTTGCTGGTGGATCCTAAAACTTACCGCTGCCTCGGCGAGGATCCGTTGGCCTTGTGGCGCTTGCTTAATACGCATATCAACCACCAGGGCCCACTGCTCAAACCACAAAGATATTTCGAGCCTTTTTCCATTTGCGGACAAGACGCGGAATATGATATCGATCCGGCGGAAAAATGTAACTTGCCGAGCGGAATAATGTCGGAGGCAATTTGGTCACTGGCGGATCTTCTGCTGGCAGGTGAGTCCCTGTTAATCATCGGAGTAAATGATCCACGCGATATACTGCAATGGGCCTTGCTAGCGTTGCCTGCAAAAATCCGCCCCCAAGTCGCCGCCTCCTGTGGTTTAAATTACTCGCCTCAAAGACAAATGCAGGTAACCTGGCTGCCGGAAAAACCGGCTAACTTGCAGCGACTAATTGCCGGTCAGCCTATTACCATTATAAACACAGATGCATTGTCGGACCGCCCCATCGAACATGCGCCTGCATGGTTCGAATTGTTGAAAAAATTCTGGAAGCAAAAACAACCCGAGCGCATTGTCCGGCTGACCTCGGAGCTGTACCGCCGGTTGGATATTGAGGGCCTCGACAGAATAGCTCGTTTTTATAAAAAAATCGAAATGCAACTTTTGCAAGGTGCTACGCCAATTTCAAGCGGCAGATTGGCTGACATTTTTAGATCATGGATTCAGGCAGATACTCGCATGGTGGACGAAAAGCAAAGCCGAATTATCTAGTATGCACAGTTTGTTTCCAAGCTGTGCATGGATAATATTTAGTGCAGAAAGTGATTTGTTAGGCCGGTCAGACATTTGCCGAGCAAATATCTTCTATTATTCTAATTCATCGATCTTGGCGGCCAGGATAAAATCGTTATCCGTCATACCATTTACCGCGCGCGTCCATAGCCGAATTAAAACTTTGCCATAGGAAAGCTTGATATCGGGATGATGCTTTTGTTGCTCCGCCAGCTGCCCAACTTTGTTGGTGAACTCCAAGGCTTGGGCAAAATCATCAAAGGTAAACTCTTTTTCCAAGTGATGTTCGTTGACGGCCTGCCAGTCTTTGCCCAACTGGCAACGCACCATTTCCAGCGCATCCCCCCGCAACGGCGGAACTCCCCCGGTATATGGCGTACATTGGTTTGCAGATAAATTTCCGGTATTCATAGATTACTCCCTTTCGGTTCCGCCGAAAACCTCCATCAAACAATCAGATATTTTATACATGGAAAACATACAAGCTTGCGCACCAACGGCACTGACGGATGTATCTTACCCGTTGACAACTTCCACTATTACATCAAAGTCTGTAAGTATAGCCGAATGGTCAAAGGTAAAATTGATCGTATCGCCACAATTGAAATCCTCGCCGTCGCGATGGACGCCGGTCGCCGCCTCTGGGCCGATTTCCCCTATAATGCGCAGCTCGGCATTTTCGATGAAAATGGCTTGCAATTCTTCACAGTCGCGAGAAAAGCTTTGTTGCGCACCCGCCTCAATGGTAATTTGCCGCTCGGTTCCGAACTCTTTTATAAATTCCTCAGGGGCATCCTGTTCGTCGTCATAATACAGCAACACCCTGACCGGATAATCGGCATTGTTCACCAAGTTTACCGTCGTTTCATTCGGCTGGAAAACATCCAAAAAAGTACCGATCACACCACAACCTGCCGGCAATATAACCAGGAGGATACCTGACAATATTATAAATGCATGTTTCATGACAGATCCTTTTTTATGGCAATTGCGTCTTTCGATCTCGCACGATCATACCAAGCTCAATACAATGCACGTTATGCCCCACCATAAAGCTGATCGATCTTGGCGGCCAGGATAAAATCGCTTTCGCTCAAACCATCAATCTTATGCGTAAGCAAAGTCACCTTTACCTGACCATAGGAAAGTAGAATATCCGGGTGATGGCCCTCTTCTTCAGCCAACCGGCCAATCTGATTGGTAAAGTCCAAGGCTTCGGCAAAATCGTTGAATTTTAATACCCGAACAAGGTGATGCTCGTCGATCACCTGCCAATCTGAATGAACTTGCTTGTGCATCTGGACCAAAGCATCGCCTTTCAACGGCGGAATACCTCCGCTACAAGGTACGCATTTTTTGTCAGCCAATTTATCCGCACTCATCAGCTCACCTCCATTTTCCTGTAAACTTTGATCTTTATAACTTTAAGCATCGATTCGACCGTGACAAATAACCGCCCGCGTAATTTATTTTCTACGCGGGCGTGGAACCGAATGTAATTGTATGTTTCGGGCCGATTCCGTCGCGAAATTAAAGCACATCCTTATTTCAGGATCGGATCCCGGCGTAAAACCATGCGCAACTTGCCCAAGGCGTTAGTCTGGATCTGGCGAACACGCTCCTTGCTAACGCCTACCTGCTCGCCGATCTCCTTTAAAGTCATTCGCGACTTCTGGTCGCGGGGAAACCGCCTGGCAAGCACCCGCCATTCACACTCGGTCAGGTCCGCCAAATTTCCGTCCAATACTTTTTGCAGCCGCTCCACATATAAATCAGTTTGAAAATCGTCACTATCATCATCTGTCGGCCGCTCCAATTCCGCATCATACTGCACGGGAAAACGCTGTCGATAGCGGTTTTCCCGCTGGCCACGACGGAGCAGGGAACGAACAATAGCATTACAGGCATAGGTGCTGAACCGATACCCTTTGGTTGGATTAAATCGCTCCACCGCTCGAGACAAGCTGTACATGCCTTCACTGATAAGGTCATCCTCGTTTTGCGTATTGGCCCCCACGCGATTAATCATGGAATAAACCAAGCCCGTGTTTTTCCTAACAATGTGTTCGCGAATACTCTCCCAACAGTGATCCCATCTCTTTTTTTCTGCACCAGTCTCACCGTTTGTTCGCCTCAATTTTTCTGCGCGATACGCGCAGGTGTGCAAAGCTCGAAAAAGTGTTTCTTCCGTCGGTTCCTCCTCCAGGCCGTCCTCGCTCCATGTCCATCGCGCAATTTGTTGGGCCTGTCGGGCGGCTTTCTCTGAGCGAATCCGCGCATCGGGACAATACCACTTGTGATCCCTTGATGTTCGTGCCTGTGCCACGGGGGTTTTTGTTAAAGTCTTGGTTGTGCTCATTACAATCCTCTGACCTTTTAAAAAGAATAAAGAACTAAATACGCTCACACCCTCTTTATCACAAACCTCCGACGGTTTAGAGGCATCGCATAAAGTGGACCAGAGCCTCCTTCTCCTTTTCGGTAAGATTTAACTGCATGACCAAGTTGAAAAACTCTACTGTGTCCTCGAGAGTCATCAACCGACCGTCATGATGATATGGCGGTGAATCCTTAATCCCTCGAAGCGTGAAAGTCTTGATAGGCCCATCCGGAATACTGTAATGATCGCTGATCATTTCAGGCTTGTAAAAACGTCCCAGGTGCAGATCATTCATCTCGTTATTCAGATAACTCGGTGCCGGATGGCAGGCGGCACATCCTCCCTTGCCAAAGAAAACTTCTTGGCCCAGCATTTCCATTTCCGTCGCCTTGGCCGGAATCAGCTTGCCGTATTCATCCAATTTCGGCGCCGGTGGGAAATCAAAAATGTTCTGCATCTGGGCCATCATGGCTACCTGGCTGGCCCGGTCCGGCAAATGCACACCTTTCTTCGCGGCAATAACATGGTCGCCATCAAAGTAAGCGCTGCGCTGTTCGAATTCCGTGAAATCCTCGATCGAACGTAGCGATCGTTTCGAACCATGAATCTGCTGGTTATACATTCCCCGCAAACTCACCGTATCCAGACGCATTCGATGATTCTGTGGGCGGGTATCCGGATTTAAATGGAAGGCGGCGTTCGTGTGTCCGTTTGCGTGACAATCAAGGCAGGTTACACCCAGACTGGGTTCTTCGACCTTGCGGTCCTCCGTCTGGTTGAACTGTTGCTGTGGGAAAGGCGTTAACAAAAGCCGCAATCCTTCCATCTGCACCGGAGTCAGGATGCCTTTCATGAGGTCGTAATAATTCTTGATTGTCAGCGTTTTACCTTGTGATACATCGCCCAAGTCGGGCCGAGTTGTCAAAAATATCGGGGGGGGATATTCCGGTAACAGGTGGTCAGGCAAATCGAACTCTACATCAAAACGTTTCAGCTCGCGGCCTTCCGCCTCACGAATCGCTTCAATCTGGGTATCCGGAAACACCTGGCCGCCAACAGCGTGTTTGACGTGAGGCAGCGGCCGAAATCCCATCGGAAACAGATCCTTTTCCTTAATCTCTGCAGGGGTCATGTTTGACAAGTCTTCCCAAGTCACACCCTCCGGCAGTTTTACGCGCACACCTTTTTGAACAGGTTTGCGCCCCGCCGACATCATGACGTCAGATGGATTGTCGCTCAGGTCATACCGCCTTTCGAGCAATTCCTGCTGGCGACGCATCACCGCGGGCTTTTCCACCTGATCTTCCTTCATAATTTGCTCGGTGGTCTTTTCAATAACGACCTTCATATACGTCTGGCCGCCAGCCGACTTTTTCATCATCATGGTTGATTCCTGCTTCTCGGCCGCAACAACCAAACCCACCGCAACAACACACAGAGCCGCAATCGGTAAGCCGCCCCATACCTTATTTCGCTTAAGCCAATTGAACATGACTGGTTCTCCTTCGGAGATATACTGGTGGGTTGTCGCCGTGAGGCATAAAGTACATATACGACATTTACTGCATAAGCTTATCTGCGCAAGACCTTCTCGTTCGATCTTTTTAGGTTGCAAGCCAAATGCCAAGAAAAATTCTGAAAAAAAATGGACCAAAAAGTTCTCATGTCCTTTTCAATCGCTGGGCAGTTGGGCAAATAAACCATTCACGAGTACCACACAAAGCGGTCATATTCACGTAACATTCTTATTTATAGTGATTTATGAGGCCCATAAATGAGACCAGGAGTTGCCTTTAGTACAATCTCCCTTATCCCCCACCAAATAACAGTAGACTGCATAAAAATTAATCTGACGAAAACAAGAAAATCACGTCGTTTGCGGCGACAAGCCAATCTGTCCATGAAAGGTAGGCTAAAAGGTTTCTAATACGTCACTTTGTCATCAAAACCGGATGTTCCCGCCATCCTCCTTCCTTATGATTGATAAGTTATTATTTTTAAGGGATTTAAAGGGATTTCTTTTTAGTCGCAAGACCAGCTTGCAGAATGAGAAGCCCTTGATCATGTACACACTTTGAACACCCTGGGAAGGATGAGAGGGTGCTTTTTCCAGATGCGGACAAGACGGGGTACATTGATTACCTCAACAAGCTGCTGCCCTTGGTCAAACCCGGCGGCGAGATCCTGGTCCACAACACCGGTGGTCCGGCTCGGCCAATGCACATTCATCTGCAAACAATTTCCGACAATCCCCGCCTGAAGACGATCTTTTTGCATATAGAAGATCACGGAGTAGGCATTATGCTTAAAAAGCGCACACTAAAAGTGCGAAAAACAAACGCCCCGCCGAAGATTAAACAATCTCCAGTAGGGCGTTGTTGATTTTAAGTAACGTTGTGAGCTAAATCTTGGGCAGTTCCCACGGTGCGCGATACTCGGGCATGATCATCTTGGCGGCTTCTTCGTTACCAATGATCTTCCCGCTATCGTGGTCATACTCCAGAGATTTGCCCGTTCGCAGGGCGAGGTTACCCAAGTGGGCAACGGAACTGACGAACTGCCCGAGTTGGGCATTTTCCATCGGTTCGTTGCGGGTGCGCACGCACTCGAAGAAATCCTTCATCAAGCTGACCCGACTGCTGTCACCTTGATTTTTCCTTTCCAAGGCGGGCAATTCGTCCTTCTTCGCCTTTTCGGGATACACCCACCAGCCGGTATCGTTGACCACCAGCTTGCCGTTTACGCCATAAAAGGCCACGCCATTGCCCAAAGGTTCGGGGTGATTCCCTGTTTCGGCATGATGTTCCCAGCACAAGGTGAATTTCTCTTTGGGAAATTCAAACAGGGTGCATTGAGTATCAGGGGCATCAGCGAAATCAGATGAAATGTAATGTCCGCCGGTGCTACTCACGAAGCGCGGAGCCTTGGCTTTCATGCCCCATAAGGCAATATTCAACAGGTGTACACCCCAGTCTGTCATCAGTCCACCTGCATAGTCCCACCACCAACGGAAATTAAAATGGAAGCGGGTGGGATTAAACGGCCGCTTACGTGCCGGGCCTAACCACATATCGTAATCCACTCCCGGAGGCACAGCCTTGTCCGGCATCGGCTTGAGGGTTTTATACCAATCAAGGCAGGTCCAGCATCGCACCAGACGAATTTTGCCCAGCTTGCCGGAGTGCACGAATTCGACAGCCTCTCCCCAATGCTTGCCGGCTCGCCATTGGGTTCCCATCTGTACCACGCGCTTGGTTTTGTGAATCGCGTCAGCCATCACCCGGCACTCGCCGATACTGTTAGCCAACGGCTTTTCGCAATAAACATCTTTACCCGCCTGGCAGGCGTGGATGGTCGGCAATGGATGCCAATGATCAGGCGTCGCAACCAAAACGATATCGATGTCCTTTCGATCGACAACCTTTCGCCAATCTTTTTCCGTCTCCGGCTTTTTCTTGCCCATATCCGCCAGGAATTTGACGGTTTTCGCCAGCATGGCGTCATCCACATCGCAAATCACCGCACATTCCAAGTTTTCGTTGGCTTGAAAGAAGTCACGGATATCTGCCCGCCCTTGTCCTCCGGCTCCAACAACCGCAAAGCGCATCCGCTCATTAGCGCCGACGGCGGAGTCGGCCGCCCGGGCAGCAGTTGCCAATCCTCCCACCGCTGCCGCCGAGGTCAGGGATTGATTAAGAAAGCGACGTCTGGTGATGTCTTTCATCGGAACTCTCCCTTCATGATTTATAGGACTTGCTCGGGACGGCGTTTACGTGGCCAACTAAACATGGACTATAACCGCCCAGCCGAACTATTTACCACAGATGTCTTGGTGCACATTATAAAGTGTTCAGCCGATCATGGGAATGTCCTTGAAATGGCTGATTTTATCGGGCCTTCGGGTAGCTTCCATCCGCCCTCACTATATGAGCCATGTTTTAAAAGGTCTAATAACTTCGGTCCCCCCCTTTAATAACCGATGATCAATCAATATATCGGTCCTCAAACAGCAAAAAAAGGAAGGCAGATATGTACCGAGAGTACTTCAACTTCCAATGCATGCCTTTTGTAAACACCGCTGATCCCCGGTTTTTCTTCAAGACGGATGATCACGAAGAAGCTTTAGCCTCGCTAATCTATGGGATTAGTCAACGACGAGGGATAACCGTTGTTACGGGGCAATCGGGCACCGGTAAGACTCTTCTGGGTTTAATGCTGACCCGCTCACTAGGTAGCGATGCAGATGTCGTTTCCATTGCCCACACACCGGCCGACGGACACGATTTGCTGATCACGCTTTGCCGGGAATTGAATATCCGTTCCCGCCATTCGCATACAACCGGCGAGCTTTTCGATCGGATCCGTCGCTTCCTCGAGGGGCGCGTAGTAGATAACAGGCCCGTAGTGGCCGTTATCGATGAGGCTCAATCGCTTAATAAAGACGCGCTCGAACACGCGCGCATGTTAACCAATCTCGAAAAAGACTCCGCCAAGCTGCTGCAGATTGTCCTGCTTGGCCAACCGGAGCTGGCTCATAAACTTCAACTTCCACAAATGCTTCATCTGCGTCAGCGCGTGTTTTGCTCCTGCGAATTAAAGTCTTTCCAACCTGATCAGACGCGTAACTACATCCGCCACCGTCTGCAGATCGCCGGCTGTAATAACAACGATTTGTTCACTGCCGAAGCCATAGACCTGATCCACGAGCGGAGCCAGGGTTTGCCGCGTTCGATTAACCAGATAGCGGACAATGTTTTGTTGGCTGCGTATAGTGCCGACCGCCGCCAGATCGATCGGAATCTGGTAGCAAACTGTATCAAAGACATGATGGCTGTTCAGTTGTCGGATTCGGAAGATCAAAATACTTTAGAATGGGGAGAAAAAAGGAACAATGGGCTGAACCATTTACAGGGCGGCCCCCAAAACTTCCCCTATGCACCGTTAACACAACAAGCGGTCGCTGAAATTGATTTGACCAGTCGTTTGGCCATTCAGAAAATCGACGATGCGAGTCGGCGCGGGGGGGAGACTGCCAGCCGCTTGGAAGAAGCCAACCGCCAAGCCCATCGCGGTAGTGAAGACATCGACCGGAAACTCGGGCAGATATCCAGGCTTGGTGAAGAGCTGCAACACACCAAGCGGGAAATCACTTCGCTGGCCCAAGCTACCCGCAGGCAAATCCATGAATTGCTCGAAGAAGCCGGCAAAACAAATGACCAGCTTGCCCAGGCGCAAAAGCAGGCCCAGTCGGCAGCTGACCATCAATTCACCGATCTGCGCCAAAAATCCGAAGAACTCCAAGACTCCCAAAAACAGGCTGCCGCAGTGGTGCAGGAAGCTCAGGCTACTACCGAACGACTGGCAGGATTGAAAAACAACGCAGCACAACTTCTTTCCGATCTGGATCAGCGAACAGCAGAGCTGGACAAAAAATTCACTCAGAATATTACCAACATCGAACAACATTTACAGGCGCTTCGCCAAGCAGGGGAAGACTCACGCGACACAAGTCGTGATGCCCAAGCGGAACTCCGAGAATGCGTTAGGCGGGCTTCGCAGACGACCGAGCAGATAACCCATCACAAAGAAGCCAGTCTGCAGGAAATGCGCCAAAAGCTAAAAGAAACGGACGATTACACCGAACAGCTCCGTCGTGAAACTGCCAGGATCCAAGACAACCTCGAGCAAGGCGATGACTGTATTTGCCAACTTAAGAAGCTTCTTGAAAAAGGGCAGAGCTGCACTGCTTCGCTGACCGGCAGCATTGAACAGGCTAACCGCTCAGTGGAACAAATCGAGCGAAAACAGTCGGAGATTTTGAGTCAAGCTGCCGAGCAATTGCAAAAGCTGTCCTCGGCCACCGCCCAGGCTGAGCAGGTCCACCAACAAGTACAAACCTCCATTGAGCAGGGCCAACAAACGGACGAAAGCCTCCGTTCCAGCATCACCACTGCCTGCGAACAATCCACGCGAACTCAGGAGTTGGCCTGCCGAATTGAAGAACAACTCAATTCATTGCGCGAGGCGATGCAGAACTCGCAGGCGGTTATTCTTCAAATCCGAGAAGCCCAAAACCAAGCCTATTCGTATTTATCTGACGCTGATCAAAAATCGGATACCTTGTCCGGTCAAATCCAGTCCACTGACCAACGGCTGGAAACTTTATACAAGAGTGCTGATGAATGTGAAGCGTTAATCTCCAAGCTACAGGAAGCTCATGATTCCGCGCAATCGACTTTGTCACTTTCCAAAGGGCAACTTAACCAACTAAAAAACAGCAATCAATTTAGCGAGCAACAGCTAAACGCCCTGAATGATGCTGTTTGTAATTGCGAATCCACCATCACCCAACTGAATGAAGTCCAGAATCAGGTCCAGTTAACCTTAACCGCCTCAACGGAAAGACATGATGAATTAAACGTCGATCTGCGAAAAGCTGAGCAGCTTATCGAGCGTATTGAGCAGCAATCTCATGTGCTTAATGAGCGTATCGCCGCCGCCGAGTCTACTGCCAGAGAACTGGGTGGACAAGTTAAGGAACAGGCCGAACATCTGCAAAACCGGATTAATGAAACACAACAAATTAATCAAAAATCGAAGGAACACCTAGAAGATTGGACCGGTCAGCTTGATTCGCAAATGGAGGCAGTCAACGATAATTCACATAGACTGCTAAATCGTATCAGCGAGCAGCAACAGGCGTTGGCCTCGCAAATCGAGGAAGCCCAATTCGCCACCTCTCAGTTAAACGAACTTTATCAACTTGCGCAAGAGGCCTGCCACCCTGATCGTTTTCAAAATCTGCAGAGCAATAGTGAAAAACTGGAATCGCTAGTCGAACAAGCGGCCGGTCAATGTGACAGTCTGAGCGCCGCCCTGGAATTGACCAAAACGCTTCGTGAACAAATGGCTGACACGCTTCAAAAAGGCGACAACAAGCATCAGGCCTTGGTGGAGATGAGCGCCGATGCCGAACATCGGTTAAGCGATCTTTTCTCCGCAATTGAGGAAAGTAAACAGCAAAGCCAAGCCTTGTCGGAGACAGGCCAACAACTTCGATCTTTAATGACAGATGCAAATCGTCTGCAAGGTGAACTGCGAACCGAGATTCAGGAGGCCGCCACACAACAAAACACGCTCTGTGCAACAACCCAGCAGGCGGAAAAACAATCCACCGTCCTGGCCGACCAAAACGCCCAAGCCCAACAGGTGACCACAGACTTACAAAGCCGAGTGGAAGAGGCCTATAAGGTGGAAGACTCGCTCACTCATCTTCGAGAAAAAACTACTACAACCGAAGAACAACTCCAACGTTGCTCCTCAGAAATTCAAGACCAATTCCAGGAATTGGAAAAGCGTTGGGACCACTGGCGACAACAGGCCTCGCAGGATGAAATTCTTTATGGGCAGTGGAGCAACAATCTCGAACAACGATTTACTGAACTGCAACAACAGGTTGAACGGCTGGGTGACTTGTCCAAACGCGCAGAGCAAATTCGCCAAGAACTGGATCAAAGCAACCAATCCGCCAGCGGCCAGATTCATCAAGCAGGCAAATTAACCGATCAAATTGAAGAGCAATCCTCTGCTTTGCAAGAGTTGTTCCGCGAGGCAAGATTAGTAACCGACCAGGTAACCGCCGAGGTCCAACAGCAGCAACATTCCTTGCATGAACAAGCCGACCGTGCAGATTTGCTCGCACAGCGTATCGTTGGACAAATGCGTCAACACCAGGAACATCTGGACAATAAACTCCAGGAAGTGAGCGACGCTTCCCGTCAGCTCGATGAGCAAGCCGAACGTAACTCCGCTTCACTTACCGAGCGAATTCAAGAAGCGGATAAGGCGGTCAATCAGGCTGCCGAACTAATCCAAAATCACACCCGCGGCATCGATTCTCGAATCGAAGCCGGCCAGGCCTTTACCAAAAAGCTGGCCAGCCAGGCTGTGCAACATCAGCAGAATTTGTCCCAGGTGTTCGAAGAAGCCCGGACGGTCATGCAACAGCTGGACGATGTTTACCAGAGGGCTCAGACCTGCTGCGGGCCAAATTCCATCAAAGAACTCGAAAATAAACGTGAACAACTCGACGAATTGTTAAAACAGTTGACTGGCCGGTGCGAAAAGGCGCACCAGGCGATTGAATCCATGGAAACGATCAGCCATAAGATCAATCTATCGTCCGCCCAAGCCGCCCAACTCCACGACCACCTTGACCGAACTCTCATTGAGGCTTCCGAGAAATACGCAGCGTTGCAGGAGATATACAAAAAACATCGCACTGAAAAAAATGCCCTTCATGATGAAGCTCATCAGTGTCTGCAAAATTGCACGGACAAGCTCGCCGAGGCTGAAAATTCCAAACAAGACCTCGAATCAATCATTAGCCGGTCGGACCAACTACAAAAGGTCCTGACACAACAGACTGACATCAGCGCCGCCCAGCTCACCGAACTTGAACAACTATCTCAAAAAGCCGAACAGCGAATCGGTGAACTTGGCAACATTATCAATTCCGCCGATGCCGCCTCCCAGCAGTTAAATGAAGATATGCAAAAACAGGCGGTTTTCCTCCAACAACACGTCGAGCAAGCTCGCTCGGTAGCGGATGATTTATCCATTCGCCTGGATGACCGCCAACAACAATTACAAGCCGACATTGAGCGCGCCGATCAAACCAAGAACCAACTCGGCGAGATTGCCGAACACCGAATTCAAAGTCTTAGGGATATGATCAGTCACGCGGACGAGGGGATCAACAGGCTCTGTATCGAGATAGATGAAAAGAAAGAGAATTTCGATCACCGTCTCAAAAAGGCCGAAGAATCCATCCGCGAGCTGAACATGGCCTCCTTGCGACAGGGCCGCCAGCTGGAAAACAAAATTGGCGAAGCCCAATCCGCCACCGACGGACTTATTCATCGGCTGAAGGAACATACTCAAACTGCGGCACAGCAATTTACCCAGCTGGAATCATCCACCCAGCACTTGCACAGCCAAGCGGACAAACAACGACAAAATCTGGAAGTTTGCATCCAGCAGGCCCAAAACGCGACGGAAGAATACACCGGCCGATCCGAACAGCAAATCCACCTACTGGAAAACTATCTTGAGCAAGCCCAGGGCGTCAGCGATCAACTGACCAACCGGCAAAAACAGGCCGAACAACTCTGCCAATCGTCAATCCTGAAAGATCTGGATCACAAGCAGGATCAATTTCATCAACTTCTTGAGAAAGTTAATCAACAACACCAGAAACTTACCCAAGCCAACCGGCTGGCGGAATCGTTGGCAGATCCTTTGAAAGCATCAACCCAACAAGGTGAACAGGTCCGCCGCGCGCTGGAAAACACCTCAGCTAAAGTAACGGAACGTGTACAAGAAGCCACAGAACTGGATCAGAAAACCGCCAATCAACTGCACATCCTTCGTGAACAACTGGAGCAATCGCAAAACGCCTGCTGTGAATTAAACCATGCCCGCCAAAACGCGGAATTCACCACTCAAAAGAGCTGCAAACATACAGATGAATTAAATGAATGCCTCCAACAGGCCGATCAACGTCTCGGTACCCTGGAAGGACTGGTAAATCGAGGTCAGCAGTTATCCGGCCACCTGGACGAACAATTACAAACACTCGAACAAGCACGCCGGGACACGGAGGCCGCAGGGAAAGCTGCTTTGCGTGAGCGGGTGCTCGCCGAAGCCGCCGCCAAAAAACTCGCCACTCTCCGGCGGGATCTTGGTCGCCAGGTGCAATCTCAACAAACCCAAGTTAATACTATTCAGAAATACGACGATCAAAAAAGAATACCTGCAGAAAACAAGCCGGCATCGAAAGCGGCAAGTGTTGCCCAACGCGCCGTACAAGCCGTTCAATCTCTAAACCAAAGCGAGACGGAGCAACAATCAAACCCGGATTCCCCGATAAATCACCGATGTACAGACAGGGCTGATGATAACCGGGCTCAGCTTACCGCTGTGGAGGTCTCCCCTGATGCGTAAATTGCTGCTTTTCTTGATCCTGGCATTTATCCTGATTTTTGCTGCCCTTTATACGCTTCTCGCACCTGCCTCTCTCGGCGATTACCGTTGGGTTCTGGTAGCCTTGCCCATTTCCTTGCTCGCCCTTCGTGAATTTCTCGACTATCTGCCTGGCAAGAAGTCCCGGTTATGTTTGCCCCTTGCCTTGGTCCCCGACCAGGATTCCGAGGACGAGGAATCGGAGGATCAACCTTTGGACGGCCTCTGGATCGGTGCCGTCCAGATCTGGCCTGCACAAGCCGATTGTCCACCACAAACTATCCCTTTGAATCTCCTGCTCGACGATTCCCAAATTATTTTGTCCCCTTTCGGCGTGGAATCGCCCGCACAAGACGCCCGGTTACTCAACGCGCGCATTCTCGAATATGAACCGGATCGAGGCCAATTAGATCTTGAACTGACGATGGAATTTCCATCCGGCCAACAAACCTTCCAGACCCAACTTACGAGACAAGAAAACAGGTTTGTCCCGGAAGACGATACCGATCCGGTAACCGTGGAACTCACACGGACCCGCCTGGTCACCGCCCCCGCCTGATATTCCCTTCTTCCGTGCAGGCTTGTCACGCCATTATGTGCCGATATTTCCCGACCCTTCCACAAGCCGATTCGCCTTGTAAGGAATCATTAGCTATAGTGTAATACAATATAATTCTGAACTTGGATTTATGTATTGAGCGTATTCTTTACAGTAAAAAGTTTTCGAGCGATAACGGCAACAACGTAAGAAACGTATGCCTAACCAACCAGGTCTGACCGATGAACATGGTTTTTCAACAAACGTTACCGGATAAATATCGGCGGCTCAGTCCCGTGCAAATTGAGGCCCGCATCTGGGAGCACAAGCGAAATTTCGGGGATCGCCTATTAATATTGGGACATCATTACCAACGCGACGAGATCATTCAGTTCGCCGATTTAACGGGAGACAGCTTGAAGCTCAGTCGATTGGCCGCCGAGCAACAACAAGCGGAATTCGTGGTCTTTTGCGGCGTGGAATTCATGGCCGAATCAGCGGATATTTTGACCGAAGACAAAGTGGCGGTCATCCTGCCGGACCTTTCCGCCGGCTGCACAATGGCGGACATGGCCACCCTCAATCAGGTGGAAGAGGCATGGGATTACCTGACCGATATCAACAACGACAAAATCATTCCTATTACTTATGTCAACAGTCTCGCGGAAATAAAAGCCTTCTGCGGCCGGCATGATGGGGCCTGTTGCACCAGCGGGAATGCTTGGCAGATCCTTGAATGGGCACTGGGACAAGGCGACAAGATTTTATTCCTGCCCGACCAACATCTGGGCCGCAATACCGCCTACGCCATGGGCTATCCACTGAATTCAATGGCTCTCTATGGCCCGGACGATAACGACCTGAACGACGAACAATTTCGTTCCGCCAAATTCATCTTGTGGAAAGGCCACTGCAGCGTGCACCAATACTTTCGCCCCGAAGACTGCGACCTGGCCCGCCGAATGGATCCTAGCTGCAAGATCATCGTGCACCCCGAATGCAACTGGGAGGTGGTCCAGAAGTCGGACCTCACCGGAAGCACGGAAAAAATCATAAAAACGTTGGAGCAAGCCCCTGAAGGTTCCAGTTGGGTAATTGGCACGGAGATCAATCTGGTACATCGGCTGGTGCAACAGTATGAGGGGCAGAAAAAAGTTCAGCTGTTAGGTGGGCCCCAATGTCTGTGCACCACCATGTTCCGTATTGATACGCCACACTTGTTATGGTGCCTGGACGAACTAGCCGCCGGCCGAATGGTTAACCGCATCACCGTAGATGAACAAACCAAAAATGACGCTCGGATCGCCCTGCAGCGAATGCTGGACAGCGTCCAAAATTAAACATTCTGCGTCAATACAAATTCATACTTCCCGACAATATCGTCTTGGATAACTTTTCGTTGCACCGCGATGAAAGTATCTCCATGGAAAAGGCAGAAACGGGTATTTTCTTCCAAATCAGGGAGTTCGACATAGTCGTCCTGTCTTAAAGGCTGACCAAAATACGCCTTCTGAACGGAATTTTCTTTCACATATGCCACAGGTAATAAAGTTGAAACAATTTCCGCCGGAATCAGGAGCTCTCGAATCGCTTTTTCATCCCCTTTTTCATATCGCTCCACACGCTGAAGGAATTCATCAAATTCCCACATGGTGGATTCGTCGAAAATACCTGCCTTGGTTCGATGCAACTTGAGCATGTGCGCACCACATGTTTTTTGACCAAGATCATGAACCAAAGTCCGGATATAGGTGCCCGCTTCGACTTCCGCCACAAACAGCACGTCTCTCTCATTTTTTTCGAGCAGCTCGAAACGCTTCACTTCCCGTTGCCGGGGTGCTCTTTTAACCGCCGAGCGGCGGGGTGGAATCTGAGTTATTCGGCCCACAAATTTTTGCATTTCCTCCCACAGCACCTCCTCCGTCAACTCTCCGTGCAGCCGCATGATACCCGTGTAGGATTTATCCCGATGCATGAAATACTCCGCCAACCGACAAGCACGACCTAAAGTCACCGGCAGCACCCCCGTCACCGCCGGATCAAGCGTGCCCATGTGGGCTCCCTTTTTCAGCCCGAGAATTTTGCGAACCGCCTGTGAGACCTTGAACGAAGTCGGACCGCTTGGCTTGTTGATATTCACCAAGGCAAATTGCAACAAGTCCGGGAGAGGTTTCTCTCGGCGAATTTTTTCCAAATCAATCCGCATAAGACCGTTCCAACCTCAAAACACCCAACCCATCCGCATATTACCCTCAATATCCAAGTTTCAATATGACATACGCCAGCGTGGAATTTTAGTAAAACGCATAAGTCTAGCGAGCAGGCTTCCAGCTGCAACTTTTATATACCCACTCCCAAGAGCATTAACACAAAAGGACGTTTTGACAAAATCGACCTCAGCAAAACAAGGCCATCGCATAGCTAATAGCTCTCACATTGGATATAATCGCGATAAATGGCTTCGCAAACATCGAAAACAACCTTGGAACCTGAACAGGTAGCTACCATCCTGGATTCCATCGCTGACGGTGTTTTTACTGTGGATCGGGATTTTGTCATCACCAGCTTCAACCGGGCGGCGGAACGAATCACCGGTTTCACCGCTGAAGAAGCCATCGGTCAAAAATGCTACAACATCTTTCGCTCCTCAGTCTGCCAAGGCGGCTGCCTGCTTGATGAGTCCCTGCGTACCGAACGAAGGATTTCCGGCCTGGAGATCACCATCCTCAACCGCCGGAATGAGGAAATTCCCATCAGTGTGTCCACTGCGGTTCTGCATGATCAGTCGGGCAACGCGATCGGGGGCGTGGAAACCTTCCGCGATTTAACCGCAGTGGAAGGATTGCGGCGTGAAATGCGCCGGCGGTATTCGCTCCACGACCTACTCAGTAAAAACCACCGCATGCAGGAAATCTTCGCCCTGGTCCCCGATATCGCGACCAGCAATGCGGGAGTACTCATTGAAGGAGAAACCGGGACCGGCAAGGACTTATTAGCCCGGGCCATTCACAATGAAAGCCTCCGCCACGAAGGGCCTTTTGTGAAGGTCAATTGCGGTGCCCTGCCTGATTCACTGCTGGAATCAGAGCTTTTCGGCCACGTTGCCGGCGCGTTTACAGATGCCCGCGCGGACCGCAAGGGCCGCTTTGAACTGGCCCATGGCGGAACCATCTTCTTGGACGAAATCGGCGATACCTCGCCCATGATGCAGGTCAAGCTCTTGCGAGTTCTCCAGGAAGGGGCTTTCGAACCGGTTGGATCAAGCACCACCCGAACCACCGATGCCCGGGTACTTGCTGCAACTCATCGCAATTTACGAGCCTTGGTGGAGGAAGGAAGTTTTCGGCAGGACCTCTTTTATCGTCTGAATACCGTACGATTGAGCTTGCCACCACTACGGGAACGTACGGAAGATATTCCCCTATTGGTCGAACATTTTATCGAACGATTCAACCAACTGATGGGAAAGCAGGTCCGAAACGTTTCCGGTGAAGCCATGCGGGCCTTGGTTACCTATAATTGGCCTGGCAATGTTCGAGAATTGGAGCATGCCGTCGAACACGCATTCGTCATGGTCAAGGAACCGACCATCAATCTAGCTCATCTACCGGAAGAAATATCCCAAAGCGCCCATCAACCGGTTCACAATACCGATGAAAGCGGTAGGGCCATCCTCGCTGCGTCAGAACGACAGGCCATCGAGGCGGTTCTGAAACGCCACCACTGGAACAAAGTCACCGCCAGCCGAGAATTGGGCATCAGCCGCACCACCCTATGGCGTAAAATGCGTAAGCTTGATATCCCCCCAAAATAACACAGTTTCACAAATGTTACTTACATGGATACTGTTCAATCGCCATTATTTCTTATAAATTAAATACTTATAATTATTATAATAATGATAGTAACATTTAAGAAACACAGGGGTCGGCCTTTTTCCGGCCATTTAAATTTTATAAGTTCCCTTGTATTAAGAACTTACGCATATGTGCGGTGGTTGGCACGATTCCTGCAGATGAATACCTGCGGATAGGTTTCTGAAACAAACAGGCTACTAACTTATACGGAGGTGATATTATGCCAGCTGGAGATCGTACTGGACCGATGGGAATGGGGCCAATGACTGGTCGTGGACTAGGTTACTGTGCTGGTTATCCCGCTCCTGGATACATGCATCCCGCACCCGGACGTGGTATGGGTTGGGGTCGTGGTTGGGGCCGAGGCCGCGGTTTAGGCCGGGGCTGGGGTCGTGGCTGGCGAGCAGGATCTTGGGGAGCGCCTGATTATGGCTATGCGCAAACACCCAATCCCTATTATTATGGTGCCCAACCGGGTTATCCTGCTCCACAAGCTCCGGAGCAAGAAGCGGCCATGCTGAAACAACAGGCTCAGGATATGGAATCCACGTTGCAGGAAATCAAGCAACGAATCGAGGAACTCGAAGCGGAAAAACAACAAAAGCAGTAATTTTTCGAGCAAACCCATTTTGGTAAACTGTCCGAAGATTGTAAATTCGTGGCAGTTTACTTTTCCCTTTCCACTTAGAAGGGAGTAAATCCCATGCCATGGGGTGATCGAACAGGTCCTCCGGATAAAGGCCGAGGTAGAGGACAAGGTGGCGGCCGTAGCCGCGGTGGTGGCGGTCAAGGCGGCGGTCGCGGCGGCGGTGGACAAGGCCGAGGTCAAGGCCGGGGTAGTCGTGGTGGTCGTGGCCGAGGACAAGGTCAAGGTCGGGCAACGGGATTTGGACCAGCTTGGCCCGGACCTCAGGCTCCCGGTAGCGAGCAAGATGAGTCGGAGCCAGTTCCACCCGCCGGTCCCCAATCGCGGGCCGGCACCAACGGAGAAAGCGAACTAGAGGCTCTCAAACAACAAGCGCAGATGATGGAGCAACAGCTTCAGCAGATCCGCTCTCGAATAAACCAGATAACAAAAACAGGGAGATCACGGATGGTAGCCAAAATCGATCAGGAAAAGTGCGTGCTTTGTGGAGCTTGTGTAGAGGTCTGCCCCACGGAAGCGATCACCATGAACGAACAGGTGATGGTAGACGAGGAGAAATGCACGGGATGCGGCCTGTGTGTAGAAGAATGTCCAAGCGACGCTATCGAGTTGGCGGATTAAGGCGTGCGCACGTACTTGGATTGTGTACCCTGTTTTGTTCGTCAGGCTTTGGATGCCGCCCGGTTGGCAACAAATGAACCGCGAATTCACGAGCAAATTCTGCGGGCTACGTTGCAGATGGCGGCTGACATGGACATGGATCAATCACCGCCACGAATTGGCAGGGAGATTCATCGTCGTCTGCGCGAGCTAACCGGTGACATCGATCCCTACCGAACCGTCAAACAGCACTCAAACGAATTGGCGTTGCACTTGTATCCTCGTCTGCAACAAGAGGTGGAACAATCCGACGATCCATTCAATACCGCCTTGCGTTTGGCCATTGCAGGGAACATTATCGATTTCGGTTGCAAAAGCCAGGTCAGCGAAGATGACGTCCACGAATCTCTTGAGCAAGCCGCCGATGCTGTTATCAACGAAGGGGCCGTCGAAGACTTGAAAACCAGCGCTGAGTCCGCAGGCAACATTCTTTACCTTGCCGATAACGCTGGTGAAATTGTCCTTGACCGTTTACTGATCGAGCGTTTGCCGACAAAAAAAGTCACTGTGGCGGTCAAAGGCGCACCGGTTATTAATGATGCAGTCCGCGAAGATGCCGAGGCCGCACGTTTATCTGAAATCGCCGAGGTTATCGACAACGGCTGTGACGCGCCGGGCACGATCCTGGAAGTGTGCTCGCCGGAATTTCAGCAGCGTTTTCACCAAGCGGACCTTGTTATTTCCAAAGGGCAGGGCAATTATGAAACCTTAAGCGACCTGGATCGTGAAATCTTTTTCCTACTTAAGGCCAAATGCCCGGTTATTGCCCGACACATTGAGTGTGAGGTGGGGAAAATGGTTGTCCACCATCATAAAGGTGTAAAGCGCGCATAAAACAAGGTGAATCTCTTTTAACCTTAGAGGAGTTTAGACATGAAAATCGCAGTTGCCGCCAGCGGTGGTTCAATGGATGCAGAGATATCGGAACAGTTCGGACGTTGTCGCTATTTCCTGATTATTGACTCTGAAACCGGCAAGTTTGAGGCCTTTTCCAACCCTGCCAGTGGAATGGCAGGTGGTGCAGGACCTGCCGCCGTCCAGGAAATCGCTAATCGTGGAGCGGAGGTTATCCTCTCCGGACGGCTGGGTCCCAAGGCCGAAAACGCCCTGCAAACTGCGGGGATTCGTTACGTAGAAGCTTCCGGTAAAGTCCGCGAAGCCGTCGATAAATTTAATGCCTCTTCTTGAATCATTGGTGAACCATGCTTATCGCTTTGGCCAGTGGAAAAGGAGGCGTCGGCAAAACCACTGTCTCCGTCAACTTGGCACTTAGTTTCGCCCAAAAAGGCGTTTCAACTCAGTTGCTTGATTGTGACGTGGAAGAACCCGACTGCCATCTATACCTTAAACCCACCATTTCCTCGCACGAACCGGTAACAGTCCTCGTTCCCTCGGTGGATGAATCACGTTGCAATTACTGCGGCCAGTGCAGCCGCCTGTGTGCTTATGGTGCGATCATTTGTCTGCCGAACAAGATTGATGTCTTCCCTGAGCTATGTCATTCTTGTGGAGGATGCGCATTGGTCTGCGAGCAGGCAGCCATTACGGAAAAACCGCGGGAAATCGGGACCATCGAGGAAGGACATTGTGACGAGCTGGCTTTTGCCCATGGATTTCTCAAAATTGGTGAAATCCGGGCGGTATCAGTTATCGCGGATTTGATTCAACGTGGTCGAAAAAACAACAAAGAAATCACCATCATCGACGCACCACCGGGCACCAGTTGCCCAGTCGTAGAGGCAGTTAAAGACTGCGACTTCCTCTGCCTCGTCACAGAACCGACCCGTTTCGGCCTGCATGATCTGGAAATGGCTGTCGATGTCGGTCGTGCGCTGAACCGGCCCATGGGCATAGTGGTCAATCGTAGTGGCTTGGGCGGTGATCG
>CAZMVS010000137.1:0-3358 GCA_964569525.1 uncultured Planctomycetales bacterium | reverse complement strand
GGCCAAGGCGGCTCCGAGCAGTATGGTCAACGGAAGCAGACCGGTCCAGAAACGACGGATATCCACGCGCATGGCGATCCAGACGGCCAGGAAAATGGGCAGAATAATCTTGACCAACTCGGAAGGTTGAAAACGCAGTCCCAGGCTATCCGGGCCGAGGCGAATCCAGCGGCGGGCATTGTTTACTTCAAGGCCGATGCCCTCCACATAAACAAGGGTCAAAGCGACCAAGCTACCGAGCAATGCGCCCAAAACAAGCATGCCTCGCCCTGCGGTCCAGATGCGATAGGGTGCTCGGCTGAGCAGCAACATGGCGAGCAAGCCGGCGAGAATAAAGGTCATTTGCCGACCGGCGGGATATTCCCAGAACGGCCAGCCGAGAATATCGCCTTCCAGGGACGCACCGGCGGAGTAGGTCATCATCGCCCCGATACCCATCAGGCCGACGGCAATAGCGAGAATAGCCCGGCTGGCAAAAAGTCCCGGCCCTTCGCAATCCAATTCGAGGTGGTTCTCCATAGCGGGCCAATCGGTACTGTTCAGGAATATATCACTCACGCAGACATCCGTGTCTTATTGAAAATCATCAACCCCCCAAATCTATTTTTGGAGGGGGGCATTAATGTATCGGCCGATCCGCGGCCAAGCGTCCAGCGGGCTAACGAAGCTTGACGGTGGCCAGGGCAATAAAAGCGAAAATCGTGGCCAACAACCAGAAACGAACAACAGTTTGCGTTTCCGTCCATCCGCCCAGATGAAAATGGTGATGAATAGGAGCCACGCGGAAAATCCGTTTGCCGCCGGTGGCCTTGTAATAACCGACTTGCAAAAGTACCGAAAGCGCCTCGATAACGAAAACGCCTCCCACGATAAACAGCATCAATTCCTGGCGAGTAACAATGGCCACGTAGCCGATCAATCCGCCCAGAGGCAGTGAACCGGTATCGCCCATGAACACCTGGGCAGGATATCCGTTGTACCACAGGAATCCCAGGCAGGCCCCCATCATGGCTCCGCACAGGACGGCTAACTCCTCGGTCATAGGGATAAAAGGCATCAACAGGCTTTGTGCCCGTTCGGGATCGCCGCCCAAAAAGGCCAGAATCATAAACACAAAGCTGCACAGGGCCATGCATCCGGCAGCCAGGCCGTCCATACCATCGGTCAAATTCACCGCGTTGGAAGTTCCGGCGGTCACTAGTACAGTTACGATCAAAAATGCGGGGATGCCCAGGGTAATGCCATGTTTGTAGAAGGGAACGTTAAGAATGCGGAACGATTCGTACATCTGCCCACCCATCAGGGCAAAATTCTGTTGGCCGTGCCGGAAGATAAAAATCCCCAGCAGCACACCCAGCCCGATTTGGAAAAGCAGCTTTTCGTACATTTTCAGGCCGTCGCGTGTCCCACTACGGGTTTTGATGGTCAGCTTGAGGTAATCATCTATTCCGCCGAGAATCCCCAGCCAAAGCATGCAGAAAAGGCCCATACGGATGTAATAGTTGGTCAGGTCGGCCAGCAGTAAAACAACCAGTAATATGGCAGTAATGATCAAAAGGCCACCCATGGTGGGCGTATTTCGTTTGTCGGTAAGCAGTTTATCCAGGTCGGTATGATCAAACTCGGGGCGGTCACCAACCTTGCGGCGCATCAACTCGCGAATCACCCTCGGCCCCAACAGCCAAACAACCAGAAAAGCCGCCAACAGCGCACAACTTCCGCGAAAAAGCACGTCTTTGTACGCGTACGGCCCTGTCGGGTATCCCAGCCAATAATCAAAAAGATGATAAAGCACAGTCTTCTTACACGTTTAGCGAACCGGCAGATCATACCCAGCCGATTCTATGGTTTTCATTTCTCTTCATGTACTCCAACTCGCTTTATAATCAAGCGGCGGAGTCCCGGTCTTTTCGGTTAACCGCCCAATCACGAATGACGGAGGCCAATTTTTCCAAGGCCATTGCCCGTGATCCTTTGAGCATAATAGTATCGCCCGGCTGCAGCAGGTTGGGCAGGATTCGACCTGCTTCGTCGGTTGAGCCAAAGAATCGGCAATCCAGTTGTTCTTGGCGGTTCTTCTGCGCGGAATCACAAATACGTTGAGCATGTTCCCCAACCGCCAGTATGACATCCACACCGCTGGCACCCAACCGCTGCCCGGCCTCTTCATGCAGCCGATCGGATTCCGCCCCCAATTCGCGCATATCGCCCACTACCATAATCCGTCGTCCCTGAGTAGGTATGTCTATCAGAGTATCCACAGCGGCGGCCAACGAGGCGGGATTGGCATTATAACTGTCGTTGATCAAACGGATCGAACCGATTTGTTCACAATTCAGTCGCATGGGGGGCATGGAAAAAGTCGCCAAGCGATCGGCCACTTCCTCGGGATCCATGCCGAACCGACGGGCCACGCCTATAGCCGCCAAGGCATTAAAGGCATTATGTCGGCCGGGCACGTTCAACCGATACCGAAAACGGTTATTCAATTCAAACTCGATCCCGCCGAACGGATTGTTTTGTGGATCCGGTGAAGGGACGGATTCAATCCCGGTCAGGCGCAAATCCGCTTCGGGCCACTGACCGAATGAAACGAACTTTCGCTTTTTCAGTTCGGGATCCTTTTCCATTTTGTAGCGGATGATTTCATGATCGAAGTTGACAAAAGCACACCCATCAGTGCGCATATGCTTGAGCAGGGCAAGTTTTTCATCGGTGATTTTTTCGAGGTTGCCCAGGCCGGCAAGGTGCGCTTCCGACACGCCGGTAATCACGGCAATTTGCGGTTCAACCATGGTGGCTAAATGAGGAATTTCCCCCAAGGCGTTTGTGCCCAATTCGCAAACCAGGAACTTGTCACCCTTATCCGCGGAGAGCAACGTCAAAGGTACACCAATCTCGTTGTTAAAATTCTTCACTGCCGCCTTGCCTTGCCATCGGCCATTGAGCAGGTGGGCAATCATCATTTTGGTTGTTGTTTTCCCGTTGCTGCCGGTAACAGCGATCACGGTTACCGCCCCGGACAGGACTGTGCGGCGATAATAACGGCCCAGGCGTCCCATGGCGGTCACCGGATCATCCACGCGGACTAACAAGCCGTCGTCGGATAAGCCGGCTGATTCGTAATCATCGCGTACAACCGCGGCGACGGCACCGGCCTGTAAGGCTTGATGAACAAAGTCGTGGCCATCAAATCGTTGACCGGCAATGGCAACGAATAAATCCCCGGGTTGGACCTGCCGAGAATCGATAATCACTCGCTGCACACTACCCAGCGGACGCGAATGGCTGACTGCGGCCTGCATGGCAGTGATTGTTTCTTCCAAGGTTAAAGGCTTCATTGTGAGCTAACTTCCGT
>CAZMVS010000136.1:0-9614 GCA_964569525.1 uncultured Planctomycetales bacterium | reverse complement strand
GTGAGTATGTGATTTTTCACCACCTTTGTACCACTAATAGCTAATTTTTTTCACCACCCCCACCCCCACCGAAAAAAAATTTTCAAAACAAAGCCATTTCAAAACGCCTGTAAATAAGTCTATTGCAAATGCTTAGGACAAAAAAAACTTCAATAGGAGGCATAAAAACAAACCCATTTTGAACCCATTTTTAAATCCTGTGGCAGTCTTCTTATGGCCATTTCGCCGGACTTGAGACCATCTCAAGCCCGAAATGTGACTTTTTAATGGGTGGGAATAAATCTACCCTGCGCGAATCCGCGGGTTGGCTTTATAATGATAAATAAGCGTAAAATATTTTTATTCGTTTCATCGACCATAGGATTTAAAAATGCGAACTTTCATTCTATCCATCTGTGTTTCTTTTTTTGTGTTAAATACCCAAGCCGACGCTGCAGTAGTGAGCGGTGAGTTGAAAAAATGGCACAGGGTAACCCTGACTTTTGATGGGCCGACCACGGACGAAAATGCGGCTCCCAATCCTTTTCGCGATTATCGATTGAACGTAACCTTTACTAATGGCGCACAGAACACAACCGTGCCGGGTTATTACGCAACCGACGGTAATGCAGCCGATACTAGCGCAACCGCGGGTAATAAGTGGCGGGTACACTTTATTCCCAACGCGGAAGGAATCTGGAATTACACCGCCTCCTTCCGTATTGGAACGGACGTGGCTGTTGACACCGATCCGAATGCGGGAACACCAACCGCTTTTGACGGCGAAAACGGCAATTTTTCCATCGGCATCACTGACAAGACCGGCAGCGATTTTCGCGGCAAGGGATTACTTTGCTATGTAAGCGATCATCATTTGCGCTTCAACGAGACTGGCGAGTATTATCTCAAGGGGGGAGCGGATAGCCCGGAGAACTTTCTCGGTTATTATGAATTCGACGGTACGTATGATACCGGTGGATTAATTGCTGATTTCCTGCATGAATATCAACCCCACGCTGGAGATTGGAATACCGGCGATCCTACTTGGCAGGGCGGTAAGGGCAAGAACATCATCGGCGCCCTTAATTACTTGGCCGGCCAGGGCATGAATAGCACTTATTTCATTACTTACAACATTGACGGCGGCGATGGGGCGGATACCTGGCCCTGGATCAGTCACACTTCCCGAGATCGCTTCGACTGTAGTAAGCTCGACCAGTGGGAAATTGTTTTTTCTCACATGGACAAGCTCGGCATCCAGCTCCATTTCCTGACCCAGGAAGTGGAAAATGATCAGGATCTCGATGGCGGATTACTGGGGACTACCCGCAAACTGTATTACCGCGAGATGATCTCCCGGTTTGCCCATCACCTCGCCTTGCAATGGAACCTTGGCGAGGAAAACAACAATACTGACGCTCAACGAAAAAACTTTGCCCAGTACATACGCACATTGGATCCCTATGATCACCCTATTACAGTCCACTCCCATGGAAACACTGCGGATACCTTTTATAACGGTCTGTTGGGAGCGGATAATTTCGAGGCGACCTCTATTCAGGGATCCGCCGACCAATATAACCACTGGGCTGAAAGTCTGAGGCGACGAAGCGCACAGCATGGCAGACGGTGGTGCATCTACGGCGATGAACAGGGCCCTGCCGTAGAGGACGATGTCTCCAATCTCGATCAGTTGCGCAAAGAAGCCTTGTGGGGCAATCTCGTGGGCGGGGGTGCCGGCGTCGAATGGTATTTTGGATACCAGGGGAGTTTCGGTGACGTGCAGTCGGAGGACTGGCGAGTGGCCGAACCTTTATGGGAGGATACCCGGCATGCATTGACCTTTTTCCAGCAGAACTTCCCCTTTGCTCAAATGGAACCGCGAAACAGCCTGGTCTGCGGGACAAGTGGTGCGTTAGCCCTGAACAAACCGGGAGAAATATACGCAGTCTTCCTGCCAAGTGGCGGAAGCCCGAACCTGAACGTGGCGGCAGCGACATATAACGTGAAATGGTTTAATCCCCGTTCAGGCGGCGGCTTGATGGATGGTCCCGTAACCGAGGTCACAGGTCCGGGTTTTGTTTCCCTTGGGCAGCCGCCGAACGCTACAAGTAGTGATTGGGCCATACTCGTGCAAGTGGCGGGCTCGCCGACGAAATATACCCTTGCCGTAAATAGCGGCGATGGAGATGGTGATTACATTCCCAATTCAGTTGTAGGAATATTAGCGGACGTACCGCCCGAGAACAAGGTTTTTGACCAGTGGACAGGAGACATTGCTTACGTGGATAATATTTCCTCGCCAAGCACGTTTATTGCCATGCCATCTGCGGATGTAAACGTAACCGCAACCTACGAAGATGCGCCAGCCGGCCCAACGGTACAGAACTTCACCCTCATTAATGCGGATACCGATCAGCCGATAACAGCCTTCGATCCAATGATTGACGGAGCAACGCTGAATCTTCAGACGCTGCCCACCCGGAACCTGAACGTCCGGGCCAATACGTATCCTGCCACCGTCGGCAGTGTGAAATTCGGATGGGATGCTAATCCTGACTATCGCATCGAGAATGTTGCCCCTTACGCACTGGAGGGGGATACGAACGGTGATTACAACGCTTGGACCCCTTCTGTCGGTACGCATACGCTGACAGCCACATCGTATAGCGAATCGGGAGGAGGAGGAACAGCCGGCACCGCCAAATCCATCCAGTTTTCAGTGATCGACCAGGAACCCAACGACCCGCCTTCCGTGGGCCTGACCGCACCGGCGGATGGCGATTGGTTTGTTGCCCCGGCGGATATCACCATAGAAGTAACTGCGTTGGATGTTGACGGAAGCGTGGTCCAGGTCGATTTCAAGGCGGAAGGTAACCTTATCGGCTCGGATAACACGGCACCTTTTGAAATGGTGTGGCCCGATGTAACAGTTGGGGAATACATGTTAACCGCCAAAGCAACGGATGATGATGAAGCGGTGACTGAATCCTTGCCGGTTGAAATCAGTGTACGACCTGTCGGGGACTTTGATGATGACGGGGACGTGGACCTTGAGGATTTCGGTATATATCAGTTGTATTTAGGATTGTTGGCCTCCGATTGTCCGCAGGCTGATCTTGATGGCGACGGTTTCATCGATAACGAAGATACGGATATTATCAAGAATTGTATTAGCGGTCCCGATGTACCGGCTGATCCAGCCTGTGCAAATCAAACGTGACCCAAATTGTTTGTAATACCGGCGTGGATACATGTTTTGATACTTGAATACAACATGAAGGAGCAAGCTATGTTTCCTCTTCGCTTACTGGCTACAATTGTAGCCGTCATTTTCTTAGCTATTCTTCCTGCTTGCGCCAAATCACAACCAGCCAAGACCTCTCAGCCGGCTACCCGGCCGGAACTCGCCCCACAACAATTGGTTTTACTCCGTAATGTGGCCGAACAAAATAACCGCTTCGCTTTCGATCTTTACCAAAAATTGACGGAGCAAAATCAAAATAACCTGTTCTTCTCCCCGTACAGCATTTCTTCCGCATTGGCCATGACTTATGCCGGCGCCCGCAACAATACCGCCCGACAGATGGCCGACGTTATGTATTTCCAAAAACTCGGCGACAAGCTGCATCCCGGATACGGTTTGATGATCGAGCGCATGAACACCGGTAGCCGGGACGCTGCTTATCAACTCAATGTAGCAAACGCCCTCTGGGGACAACAGGGTTTCGATTTCCTGGAATCATTCCTAAATCTTGTTCGCCGCAATTACCAGGCCGGCCTGCAACGAGTTGATTTCCGCCGGACCGAGGCCGCCCGGCAGACGATCAATCAATGGATCTCCGAAAAAACACAGGGAAAAATCGAGGAACTGCTCAAGACCGGCGATCTATCCGCTTTGACCCGTCTGGTACTGACCAACGCCATTTACTTCAAAGGCAACTGGTCCTCGCAGTTCAAGGAAGAACAAACTCGCAAGGAGCCTTTCTATCTGATCGATGGCGAAACCGTCCAAGCCCCTTTGATGCACCAGACCAATCGATTCGGATACATGGAAGACAAGCTGTTCAAGCTCTTGGAGCTTCCTTACGCCGGGGAGGATTTGTCCATGGTGATCCTGCTGCCCAAAAAGAGGCGCGGGCTGCCCGAGTTTGAACAAAATATTGAGCCTCAAATTTTGACTCAATGGCTGAGGCGCATACATACGGGCGAGGTCAAAGTTGCCATTCCCAAATTCAAGATGACCTACCGCTGTTATTTGTCTAGCATATTGACTGGACTGGGAATGCAGGATGCCTTCGATTCGCAAAAGGCCGATTTCTCTGGTATGACCGGACACAAGGACCTGCACATCTCCAGTGTTATTCACCAAGCCTACGTGGACGTGAATGAGGAGGGTACCGAGGCGGCGGCGGCTACAGGGGTCACCATGAGAGCTACTGCAGTGCAGCCGCGGCCCACACCCGTTTTTCGCGCCGACCATCCCTTCATTTTCATGATTCGCGACAAGCAGACGAACAGTATCCTGTTCTGGGGTCGCGTGATGAATCCTACCAAAGAGTAAACAAGAGGTATATGTTCTTCAACGATTGTGATACGTCTGTATAGTTGTTTTGGGAATGTTGTGTTGGATGCTTTGACAGCTTATTTGAAAGCATCTATGGTACGCTTGGTCAATCAGCGTATCCGCTTTGAATCAAGTTTCATTAGCTCCAACTCCGTGATACGTTTTCCAATTGGCCTTTGTTAATGCCAATTCAGTGTTTAATTTTGCAGGAGCGTATCATGGTGGGAAACGAGCATGTATGGATTAAATCATCTTGTTTGATGATCGTTGTTGTGATCTCGCTGCTTGTTAGCGATGGTCAAAACGCACAGGCCCTGCCGGGGGAAGTTCATGCACTTATTAGTTATGAGGCCGGTCAACTTGAGGGTATTCCCGAAGAGATTCGGCAAAATCTTGGTCCACAAGACCCGGTGCCTTTTCAGCCCGCCCCGGAAAACATCTGCCAAGGCTCGGTCGATGAAGATTGGGATCGCGATCCCCGTCTGGATCCCTGGGAAAAAGATAAATGGATCGGCCTGTTTAACTGGGGAACTCATTTCTGGGATCCGACCGCCGGCCCCAACGAGCCTTGCGGGAAACTGATTTACGTTACGGTACCTGTTGTCGGAACCATGCGCGTTAATCGCGGTTTGCACCCTTCAGAAACCTGTGCCGGCCACCTGAATGCTTACGAATGGGGTAACTGGCTTTTCAACAAGGCGGTCCGAAATTACAACTCGGAGTCGCCGGCCTATTCATATTACTTGCTGGGAAAAGTTGCACACCTGTTGCAAGACATGAGCACACCCGCCCATGTGCATCTCGATGTGCACGGTGTTCTTGGTAATGGTGACGATAGCTACGAAACGTATATGTATAAATACAATTGTTTCGCCTATGGAGACATTGTTTTTGAGCAATTCTACGGTGATTTCGTTGAACCTTATGACCTTGTTCCAATCGATCCGGCTGACTTGGATGACGGCGGTCATCCGGAGCGTGACGATTTATATCGCTTGTTCTGGAACATGGCGATTCTTGCCGGCGAATACGATAGCGACGATGCCAATGGCACCTATACACAGGGTAGTATGCGTTTCTGCAACGGGTCGGAAAATGATATTTCCGATGCGGATTGCGCTCTTATCGCCGACGCCCTGATTCCTTTGGGGATCGCCTACACAGCAGGGCTATATGAACTCTTTTGGAGCAAAACTCATCCGGCCGATGCGCCACCGGAGATAACGGAATTCACCTTGACACCGTCGCCGGTAATACAAGACCAACCCTTGACCTTGAAGGCCGAGGGCGTGTCCGACGAAGAAAGCAGTGCCTTGGTGGTGGATTTCTACCGGGATACCAACTTCAACGGCATTCTCGATCTCGGTATCGACGAATATCTCGGTTACGGCGTGCCAGACCAGGAGGAGGCGACGCTGGAGCAATTCGTGTATTGGCCCGTCGGTACCCATCGCTTGTTCGCCCAGGCGATCGATGATCAAGGCAATATTAATACGATTTCAATGGCTAATATTGACGTTATTTCAATGTACGAAGAAGACCAGCTTGATGCCTGCCGCGATCCGGGTGATATGAGCCCGGACCAGGTTTGCGGTATCGGTCTTCCTCCCCTGATATGCGTATCCGTGGTCGGCTTTTTGTTGATGCGCTGCGTGCCCCTGCAGGGGTACAGAAGGTTTTCACGCAGGCCGAACGGTTGACCGTTATTCGTTCGGCTATCTATGAAGATACGTTTACATTGATTGTTCGGTAGGTCGAAACAGCACTTCGTTGATGTTGAAGTACCAAGGTAACTCGGCGATATAAGCCAACAGGTCCGCTACTTCCGCGGGCTTGACCGGGTTGGAAATTCCCATCCGCTCGGCGGGGTGCACATCAAAAGTGTCGAACAGATGCGTATCCACGACGCCGGGCTGAATACTGCAGATGCGCACCTTGGTGCCCAACAGTTCTTCGCGGACGGCGTCATTGACCGCGTTGACGGCCCACTTGGTGCCGCAATAGACGGCGACGTTGCCGCGGACTTTTCGGCCGGCTACCGAGGATACGTTGATGATCAAACCTGCGTCTTGCTTCTTCATGATGGGGACTACTTCGCGCAACACCCAGGTTGCTCCCAGGAAGTTAACCTTGATCTGCTGCTCAATGTCTTCCGGGGACATTTGGTCGATCGGAGCGGTGCGCATCAGGCCGGCGTTATTGAAGACCACGTCGAGTCGGCCGAAAGCCTCCATGGTCCGGGTGACCATGTTGCGGACCTGGTCCAATTCGGCCACGTCGGTGACACAGGTCAGCGGTTCGCCGCCGGCCTGGCGGACCTGCTCGGCGACTTCTTCGAGACGATTTTGCCGCCGGGCGGCCAAGGCCACCATGGCCCCGTCGCGGGCGAACCGAACCGCCGCTGCTTCGCCCATGCCGCTGCTGGCCCCGGTGATTAATACGACTTTCGCGTTGCTGCTCATGGTCTCCCTCTTTCCTTATTTCAATAAACGCGATGATTTACGCCATGTAACCGCCGGTTCAGCCCGCCTTGGCGATGGCCAAATCGATAAACCGGGTACTTGACAGTATTAACGTGCTAACCATATGTTACAAGGCCCAGTTCGTAATTTAACCATATTTTGTGGAGACCTGTCATGCTCTCAAGCAAACTTATTCACCCGGAAATCATCGGTGCGTTGGCTGGTGCCGGCCATGGAGCAAAGGTTTTGATTGCTGACTCTAATTATCCGGCCAGCACAAAGATCGGACCCAGTGCCCAGCTTGTCTATCTTAACTTGCAGCCGGGACAGCCCTCGGCAACTGAGGTGCTCGACGTGTTGTTGTCGGCCATCGAAGTGGAAGGGGCTATGGTCATGCAGCCCGACGACGGTAGTACCCCAGCGATCTTTGGCGAATTCGAGAAGGGTTTACCGAAAAGCGTGGAGTTGCAGAAGGTGGGTCGGTTCGAATTCTATGATGCGGTCCAGGATGCGGACACGTGTCTGGTCATTCAGACCGGTGAGCAGCGTTTGTACGCCAATATCATGTTGGTCATCGGGGCGATCGCGCCCAAGTAAATGAGGATTGGATAGCCGCGATAGATTTTCTGGTTATTATTAAATAATTTAACCTAATATGGGCATTTACAAGAAAGGAAAAGCGCAATGGCTACTTTTGATCGCAGCAAATACAAAGCACCGGAAAAGATGAAGGTGGGGGAAAAGGAAGCTGTCATGGTCGTCAACGGTGACGAGCGGCGGGCGGCCAACCTGGAGTGCTGGGACGGTCAGCAAAAGATGGAACAACAGCTGACCGCAGCCTTTGAGGCCCAAGGTTGGAAGCTGACCCGGGCACACCATTACGACAAGGACATGGGGCATGGCTTTATCGAGTCGCAAGCCCAGGGTGACGAAGTCTTTGATCGTATTCCTGATGATGCGGTAGTGGTGATGGCCGAGGCCGTCTGGCAGTTCAGTAACATGGTGGCCTATCGCCTGTGGGAGCACAAGGGTCCGATTCTCATCGCTTCCAATTTCGACGGGACCTTCCCCGGACTGGTTGGGGCCTTGGGGATGGAAGCGTGCCTGACCAAGCACAAATTCAGCTCGGATCAGAAGGGGCATTCCATCCTTTGGAGTTCCGAGGGCTTCAAGGATCAGGCTTGCGTGGACAATCTGAAGAAGTTCCTGAAAGACGGCAAGATCAAGTATTCCATGGATCACGTTCATCCTCTAAAGTCGGTGAAGACCAAGGATTACGAAGAAGCGATGGATTTCGGGAAGTTCCTCGGCAAGTATGTCAAGAACAATACAATGCGTTTAGGGGTTTTTGATCCGTTGTGCATGGGTATGCTCAATGCCGCCTTTGATGAAGAAGCGCTGGTTGATACGGGTATTTCCATCCGGCGGTTGAACCAGTCTGATCTGTATGCCGAAATGCAGAAGGTCTCCAAGGAGCAAGGTCTGGCCTACATTAAGCAACTTGAGCAGTGGGGCATGAAGGTCGATCGCGGCAGTGAATTCGAGACCAAGCTGGATGACGAGCAGTTGGCTGAGCAAGGCCAGATGTATGAAGCGTTGATTCGCTTCGTGATTCGCGAGAAGCTGGCCGGCGTGGGCATTCCTTATCAGTTGGGGATGGCCCGGTTGTGTGCGGCGTCCGATTTGCCCGAGGCCATGTTGAACAGTACCCAGCGGCCGCAGGTTAAGATCGACGGCCAGGTGGCCTTCGACGGTGAGCCGGTCATGTGTGCCAACGAAGGTGATATGGGCTGCGGCGTTGATCAGATTATGAGCAAGCTGATTCTGCAGGGCATGAAGATCAGCCCGGAAACCACGCAGCACGACGTGCGTTGGGGCGAGCGTTATAAGGGTAAATATCCCGGCAAGAACGTGGACCTGGACGCTTTTGTGTGGGTCTTCGAGCTGTCCGGCAATACGCCGGCAGAGCACGTGGCGAACGGATGGTCGGGCGTTACCGCGGTTCGCCAGCCGCACATGTTCTTCCATCATGGTGGGGCCGCTACCAAGTGTGTGTGCAAGCCCGGCGAGATTGTCTGGAGTCGGGTGTATCTCAACGAGGGCCAGTTGTCGATCGACATCGGTCGCGGTGGAGTGGTCGAGTTGCCCGAGGAAGAGACTGAGCGACGCTGGAAGTCTACGACCGAAGAATGGCCGATTTCCCACGCGGTGCTTTACGGTGTATCCCGCGACGATTTGATGGCCAAGCATAAATCGAATCACATCACCATTCATTACGCGCCGGACGCCCCAACAGCAAACGAGGCAATGTTTGCCAAAGCGGCGATGGCCAAAGAAATGGGGATGGAAGTAAATGTTTGCGGCAACTTCGATGTGAAGGACAGCATCGAGTACAAGTTGGCCAACGGCCAGTCGATTGTAGAAAAGTAAGCTGCCGTTCGAACAGGGAAATTGAGAGGCTTTTCGGCCCCCGGGAAAAATGCCCGGGGGTCGGCTAGCCATATGGCAGCAGTCATTTTTGCATAGAACCCGGCAATGTGGCGGGGGGAGGGATTTTTCATATTTTTTGTGGGGGGGCGGGGGTCTTGATTTTTGGAATGGCCCCG
>CAZMVS010000135.1:0-2005 GCA_964569525.1 uncultured Planctomycetales bacterium | reverse complement strand
ACCTCCTCGGGCTTCGTGCCGTAACACATGCAATAAATGCTCAAAAGCGCCTTGAGTTCGGGGTTGGTGGTCAGTGTGTCGAGCACGGACATGAGAGAGACGTTATCTTCCGGACAAAGGACCTCGGCGGAGGAACGCCTGCCCTCCTGAAAGATCAGTTCAGCGCTGGATCGATAAACCTGTGTGAGCGTGTCGAAATATTGGTCTATTGCGGTCTTTTCTTCTGGAAAATATCGGGTGAATTGCTCACGCACCGCGCCGATCCCGCCAGGAACCTCATAGGACGTCCCCGTGGACTCAAAAACGATCCGTTGCAAACAGTCTTCGGAAAGAAAAATTGGGTTGATCAAGCCGCCAAGTCCCAGCTTGTTGAGCATCTTTGTCAGGAGACCGTTTTCGCCGAAGCCACCGGTGAAATGAAAACCGGTGTCAAACGGAATGCCATTGCGGTGAAAACGGATCAGGGATCCCCCCATGGCAGCGGCCTTTTCCAGTATCAGGACACTCCTCCCGCTCTGTGCCAGCAGCAGCGCGGAAGTCATGCCGCTGATCCCGCTGCCGACCACTATGAAATCATATGTTTTCACCAATTTTTGACAACTCCTGCGAGCGGAGCTTGGTAACAGGTTGCTTGAGAGCAGACAACTTAAAACTGCCGCTGATCGACCCATAATAACAACTTGCACAAAGGGGTGTTCCCAGAAAACACTGTGGTTACAATGTAAATCATGCGCCAGTCGGCAACAATCTCGGCGTCCATCGCTGAACCGGAGGGGAGAGCCTGTCAGGTTTGTCATTTTCTAAAATTCCCTTTCGGGCTAAAAGATGTGAATGCAGCAGAGATTTTGCGACAAGAGCGAGCGATTCCGCTTGAGAGAGAATTTTCGGCGTTTTGCCGCCGGGTATTTATTGGCATTGCCGTGTGCCACCCCCTTTCTAATCGCCTGCGTGCCACCCCAAATCATCGGTATCCTCTTCCTTTTCCACGCGTTGCTTTTCGCGCCCACGTTAATCCCGAATGGATCGGCTTATGGACCGGTATTACGGAGGTTCAATACGCACCGGAAAGAGGTCTATCTGACTCTGGACGACGGCCCGGACGCGGAGGCGACGCCCCGTGTGCAGCAGCTCCTGGCGGCTCATAATGCAAAGGCGTGCTTTTTTTTGATCGGGAAAAAAGTGCGGGAATGTCCAGATCTGCTGCAGAAAATGTTGGATGGAGGCCACGAGATTGGAAACCACACGGCATCCCATCGCAGGGGGAGCTTCGCAGTTCAGCTATGGCACGGCGTTGCGCGAGAGGTGGATGGGTGCACGCAAGAAATTGCGGCTGCGGTTCCTTCGCGCATACGCTGGTTCCGTTCACCGGTGGGGATGACCAGCCCTTTTGTTTATCCTGTGCTCAGATCCAGAGATCTTCAGGCCATGGGTTGGTCGGTCTGGGCTCGGGACGCTGGAAGCCGGGATGTTGCGAAAATTGTCAAGCGGGTGATCCGGTCGGTGCATCCGGGCGCGGTGATCGTCATGCATCCCGAATGGCGGGCCCCGGATGGAAGTTTTCCAGGGCTGGAATGTTTGGAAAAGTTGTTGGTGGAACTTGGGGCGATGGGATACCGGTGCGTGATTCCACCAACAGGGTCTTTTACATGATCAGTCACCTTGATATGCGAAGTGAACTGTAGAAAGGATTACGCTCTCCACGTGAACATTGTCGATGCGTTGTTTTCAAGTTGTGACCGTGAGGCCGTGGCCTTGGTTTGTGGCGATTTGTCCCTCACGTATGGAGAATTGCAAACGGAAGTCGACCGCGCAGCCGACGCAATTTTGAAAGCCGGACTGCCGAAGCCTCAGACCGGTTTTGTGCCCCGCGTGGGGTTGGCATGCCCCAATGGCAGGGAACATATCATTTTTGCGCTGGGGATTTTGCGCGCGGGAGGATGCCTTGTGCCTGTTCCGGGCGAGATGGCTATTCCGGAACGCGAGGCGTTGATCCGCACCGTCGGGG
>CAZMVS010000134.1:0-9626 GCA_964569525.1 uncultured Planctomycetales bacterium | reverse complement strand
CAAATAAAGCCGTCCTTCCGCGGGGGGTGTAACCCCCCGCCGTTATCTTGCCCAATGTTGATTTGCCGGCCCCGTTTTCGCCGACCAAGGCATGACATTGGCCGGGCTGGATCGCAAAACTCACCTGCTCGAGTGCGACCACCGCGGCGAACCGCTTGGAAATATTCTGATAGCGAAGAATGGGAATTGAGCCGCCTGCCATCGGTTTTTTCCCTTCGATTATTGTCAAAAACCTAGTGCGGCCAGTATACAGGCTGCGTTGAAAAATGACGAGGTTGTGCCCGATACGCAGTGGCGGGCATTAGCTTTATAATAGCCATTTATGAATGCTGAACAGATGATACAGTTGGGGGGGAAATTCCTTCAGCCGAATGCTGGGCCGTTTATTTTTGGTATCCTCAACGTTACGCCGGATTCGTTCAGCGACGGGGGGCAATTTCTGGATCGCCGACGGGCGGTAGAGGCCGGCCTGCGCATGGTCGAGGAGGGCGCAGACGTGATCGATGTCGGTGGGGAATCCACCCGGCCGGGCAGTGAGCCTGTTTCAGCAGAAGAACAGATCCGCCGCACCGGCGAGGTGATTGCGGAATTGGCATCTCGTTTTGGCAATGACGGACCAGCCATTTCAATTGATACCCGGTCGGCCCGGGTCGCCCGGGAAGCACTGGCGGCGGGGGCCAAAATCATTAATGACATTTCCGCCTTGAGGGATGATCCTGAGTTGACCGAGGTAGCCGCCGAACATAAAGCCGGTGTGATCTTGATGCACATGAAAGGAACCCCTACGAGTATGCAGGTCGATCCAACTTATGATGACGTGGTGGGTGAGATCATCACTTTTCTAGGGGAGCGAATCGATCATGCGATTAAAAAGGGGATCGCCCGCGAGCGGTTAATCATTGATCCTGGGATCGGCTTCGGAAAGACTACGGCCCATAATTTGGAGATGCTGCGTCGATTATCCGATCTGAAAGCGTTAGGCTTGCCGGTCATGGTCGGCCCGTCGCGCAAACGGTTTATTGGGGAGGTTCTGGATATTCAGCAGCCGGATCGACGTTTGATGGGCACGGCGGCGGTAGTAGCCCATTGCGTCATGGCGGGGGTGGAATGTCTTCGGGTGCACGATGTTCAGCCGTGCCGGGAAGTTACGAATATGTGTTCGGCTATTCGTGGTGACCGGTGTTGATGCACGTGTTTGCTTATCTGCGGCGTGGATATTTCTGTTGCCGTTTCCAGGCCGGTCTAGAGTTGCGAATGTCCACCACCAGCCAACCGAGGCAGACGATACAAAGAACAATCCCAGCACTACCGAACAAAAGCATCAAGCCACCCATGCTCTGGGCGGAGGATTGTTGTTGGGTTGGTGCCCCGGGTTGATCCGCCGGCGAAGCAGGAGCAGTCGTCGTTTGGGCTTGGTCTTGATCGGGCGAAACAACAAAACTCAAGGTAATCAGGCCGATCCCTACTACCAAGCCAAGGACCGCCACGCCGATCAGTTTCAAACGGAAGATCTGACTTTGTTTCATACGTGCCATGATTCAAGCTTCCCGCTGTCGTGGCCAATGAACATTCAGGCCGAGGTGAGTTTTCTTGATCAAACATTTCAGGTTACGGGTTCGCCGCCCTGATCTTACCGATAACGGTTATTTTACAAGAAAAGTTGATTATCCGCGATTGAAACCCGCGTTGCAAAGCTCCCAAATCAGAGGGCGGTTGCTTATTCAGCGGCGTTCAATTCCAAGATCATGGGGATTTCGTCGCATTGGTCTCGTAATGGGCAGCGGACGCAATCCGACCAAACCTTGTGGGGCAGCGTGTCCTTGTTCACGGTGACAAAGCCCAGCTTGCTGAAGAAGCGTTCTTCCCGGGTCAGGGTGAAGACTTTTTTCAATCCCAATTGGTGGGCTTCCTCCAAAGTAGCCCGGACCATTTGCGAACCGATACCCCGTCCACGTATGGATTCCTCAATGGCCAGACTTTTGATCTCCGCCAGGTCCCGCCACACGAGTTCGAGGGCCGCACAGCCTACGATCCGTTCCTGCCCGTCCGCCTGTTCCGTATAGACGAAAAAATCGCGCAGATGCTCATACAAGTCCCCGTGAGTGCGGAACAGCATCCGATCCAATTCGGCGTGAAAGTTGATTAGCCGATGGATGAAAGGAACGTCCGTCATGGCGGCTTTGCGAATCAAGGTTTTCTCCTGCGGTTCATATACATACTGTTTGACATAATCCGATCAGTGTATCCTAAAAGCAAGCGCCGGACGGTGCAAAACCAGCAAGCCGACTAGCGATTCACCGTCTCTATGTTGAGGTGGACAGGCTTTCATTTCATATTTTAACGGTTTCGCTAAGATAGGCGGAACATAACCGGGTCGGAAGTGATTCCATTTACAGAGGATTGAGCAATGTACCCGCAGGATTTGAGCAAGGTTTGCTATCAACAAGCCACGGAAACAGTATTCGGTACCCCCTATGCGGAGAAAAAGGTACGCTGGGTATTCTATGCGTCCGAGCCGGTAGTGGTATGTGGGATGACCGACGTGCGGCGGTTGCTGGAAAGGCATTGCCGACGGCCGGTAGTCGCTCGTGGTTTAGCTGAAGGAACTTTTGTGCAGGCGGGCCAGGTTCTTTTGACTGTCGAAGGCTATTTTACCGAGTTGGCGGGGCGCGCGACGGAAATTTCCAGCCTCCTGTCGATGTCCGGGGCTGCCAACGCCATGGCGGAACGGGTGGAAGCGGCCGGCGAACTCCCCGTGATTGAGACCGGATCGGGGAGTTATCCACCGGAGTTGATTCCACGAATTGCCGTTGCTGCTGCGGTTGGTGGAGCACGGGGTACGGACACGCCGGCCGGCTTTGCCGAAGTGCAATCCCGTTTTGGCCTAGGCGGGGGCAGGATTCGCATTGCCCACAAAGAGCCTGCGAAATTCAAGCTATACGGTGGTGTCGGACATGCCTTGAACGCCCTTTACGGCGACAGCATGAAAAGCGTTACCGCCTTCGACGAAGCGCATCCCAAGGGGCCTTTGATGATCTCCGTCGATTACGAAGGCCGGGAGCGGGATGTTTGTGCGGAAGCAGTCGGGCAGTATGCCTACGAATTAAAAGCGATCTATCTTGATGTTCCCTCGACGCGAATGATCCAGGGTGGTCACGAAAAACCAACCCGCACATTGGAGATGCGCATTCTTTCCCAGGCTAGTGATCGCGCCATTGCCATCGAGGCATTGGATAAGTATGGTTTTGGCCCGGGATTGACCATTGAAGCGGCCTATATTATCCGTGACGTGCTGGATTCGTTGGGAGGTAAATCAGTGCAGATTATCGCCGCCGGTCGGTTCGACGCCGACAAAATAAGAGCCTTTCAAGCCTGCCAAGCGCCTATTGACGCGGTAACGACTGGCGGGGATTGGCTGCGTTTTGCCAACATTTCATCAACGATTACCGAAGTGGAAGAAGAAGGGGAATGGAAAAGCGTGCTTCGGGCGGGAGTGACGGAAAATATTCAGCAATTCGCTGCCCTGCCAGTATTGTTTGAAAAAACGGAGGCATAAAAATTGCGACGCCTGCCAAGCGGATCCGGTTGAAAGGATACATTCGGCCGACGTCGCAGTTGGTGTTTCGCGTCAGGTGATCGGACTTGTTTCTTCTATTTCGCTTTCAACTTGGTTCGCAGCACGTTGAGCAGGTTGTCCGGGTCAATGGGTTTTTGAAAAACGCCGGCCAGCCCAAGCTCATTATAATCCGTGCTCATGGTCAGATCGTCGCCTACCGAGCTAAGCATGAAAATCGGAGCGGTATTGCCTATAGCCCTGAGTTCTTTGACGAAATTAGCCCCTGCGTCCACTTCCTCCATCATCAAGTCAACAATGATCAGGTCGGGCTGGTTTTGCTTGTATATCCGTAATCCTTCTTCAGCAGTGGTCGCTTCGACCATCTTGTAGTCGTTGGATTCCAGAATTGCGCGCATGGAATCGAGGAAATCTTTGTCGTCCTCGACGTATAAAATAACATGTTTACCGTTTTCCATGATTAGTTCCCCTTGGAAGTTGTCGTTTCCAAAAGTTCATTAATTTCGGGAGCTTCGCCGATTTCCCTGAAATCACCTTCCCGGCAGATGGTCTGCAGAAAAGTCAGGGCAGAGGCCAGATTGGCCAACGCGCCTTCGGAAAGCGTTTCCCCGAACTCGTTAAATTCATACCCGCGTATGCCCATGACATAAGCGGCCGTTTTGGCGTTGAAAAGATCGTAAGCCAGCCCCAGTACCGCCGCCGGATCAACACTGTGGCTGCTGAACTTCAAAGCCGATCGCGGTTCGATCCGCTTGAAGTAAAAAGGTTCACTCCCGCGGACGGCGGCGTCAACAAAGATAACCGCGTCATGTTCCGCCACTGCGGCGGCATCTTCCACGGTAAGTTGATAGTCGGCGTCAACGGTCACATTGTCCAGGCTTATCTTATCCATCGCATCCGCCGCCGCTGGGCCGATTCCATCGTCCAACCGCCCCGGATTGCCATATCCGATGACCAGGATTTTCGGCAATTTCTCGCTCATCCCTTGGTTTTCCGATCGATGAGATTACCTTCGTTATCCGATAGCTCGACGATCAGTGGCATCTGACCCATCGCATGGGTCGCGCAGCTCAGGCACGGATCGTACGCCCGGATGGCTACCTCTACATGATTGAGCAAACCTTCGGTGATCTCCTTTTTGCCGGAGATGTGATCTTCGGCCACCCGCTGGACGGCCCGGTTCATGGGCTCGTTGTTGTTGGTGGTGGAAACGATCAGGTTGGCCATTTCCACCTGGTCATCCTTGTTCACCCGGTAATGGTGGAACAAGGTGCCCCGCGGGGCTTCCAGCAGACCGACGGCCTCTTCCCGTCGCTCGCCGGTGACCACCAGGTCATTGCCCTGCAGATCCTTGTCGTTCAATAACTCCTTGATCTTCTCCACCGCATGCAGCAGCTCGATCATGCGAGCCCAGTGATAGGCCATCGTGATATTATTCGGCTTGTTGTTAGTCAGGGCCATAAATTCTTTCCGGGCTTCTTCCGCCTCGGGTGTGTCAATGAAATCACAGGTGTTTACCCGAGCCAGCGGACCTACCCGATACCAGCCGTTGTCCGTCCCCAACGATTTGATGAAGGGGAACTTCATGTAAGACCAGGACCGTATCTCTTCAGCAATGTAGTCCAGGTAATTCTGGGCTTCGACCTGGTCGAAAATCTTGTTGCCCTGAGCATCGATTGCCCGCAGATTGCCATCGTACAAATCCATGGCTCCATCTTTACGAACCAGTGACAAATGGTTGGACTCGAAGGAACCGAAGGGTTTGAGTTTCTCCAGGTTCTCGACGGTATAGTCCTTGGCGATCTTCAGAGAACCCCGGGCCCATTCCAACATTTGGTCAAGGTCTTTGAGAAAGCTGTCTCGTTCTTCAATGCTGAGATTCTTATTGATCCCGCCGGGGATAGCACCCGTGCCGTGAATCTTTTTGCCGGCGGTCGCCTTGATAAGTTCCTGACCGTACTTACGCAGCATGACGCCCTGAACCGCGAGATCTGGATATTTTTTGGCTACTCCGATGACGTTCCGTTGGGCCACGTCGCTGTCAAAACCAAACAGCAGATCCGGCGAACACAGGTGGAAAAAGTGTAAGGCGTGAGACTGCAAAGTCTGCCCGTAGTGCATCAGCCGACGCATCTTCTCTGCGGTCGGCGTTAGGTTTTCGCCGCCCACGATTTTGTCCATAGCCTTGGCAGCGGCCAAATGGTGGCTGACCGGACAGATGCCGCACAATCGTTGCACCAATACCGGCACTTCCCAGTAAGGCCGACCCTGCACAAACCGCTCGAAGCCGCGGAATTCCACGATGTGCATTCGGGCTTGTTTGACCTTGTTTTCTTCATCAAGTTGGATGGTTACCTTGCCGTGGCCTTCGACCCGCGTGACCGGCTCGATAACAATTTTTCGGGTTCCGTTTGTTGTGCTCACTGTATTGACTCCGATTGTTAATCGTATTTGATCAGTTCGTAAGGCAGATCCATAGGTTTATTGTTCAGTAATGCCACCAATGCTTGCCAAATCGTGTCCGCCGGCGGTGGGCAGCCTGGCAAGTGATAATCAATCTTGACCACCTCGTGGCAGGGATAAACCTTGTTCAGCAGCAAGGGGATATCCTCGTCATTGGGAATCTGCCCACTGGGATTGTGCACCGTCGGGCCGTTGAGATAGGCCTCCTGCAAACATTCCTGAAGAGGAATAGTGTTTCTCATGGCGGGAATCCCGCCCATCGTCGCGCAATCCCCCACCGAGACCAGGATGTCACAATGTTTGCGGAAATCCTGCAGCACGCGAACGTTTTCTTCATTGGCACAGCCGCCCTCGATCAGGCCGACGGCACATCGGCCGGTGAACTCCTTGATGTCATTGATGGGTGATTTATCGAAGTCCACCAGCTCAATCAATTGCAGGATGCGATCGTCAATGTCCAACAGGGACATGTGGCATCCGAAGCAGCCGGCCAGGGACGTGGTTGCAACTTTAGGTTTTGCCATAATGTCTTACCTCACTTATTAGCCTTACCGGCTTCTACGTCCGAACCAATAGGTTGATGATCGTACTTTCGTTGTCCGATGGGCGTGGCGTAGCCGACCCGCTTGCGAAGAATAGCCCCCACCGGACAGGCCTCAATCGCTTTGTCGGCCACGTCCGCGTTGGTGTCCGACAATCGGGCTTCGGCATTGACCGCGATACGCTTATGCGGCCCCCGCCCGACAAACTGGAACACATTTTTGCCGTCCAGGTCACGGGAAGCCCGAACACATCGGCCACAGAGGATGCAACGATTGCGGTCGATGAAAATATCCGGGTGGGACGCGTCCACGTCCCGTTCAGGCCAAAGGTAAGGATACCTCGGGGCCATAATACCCAGCCGATACGCCATAGCCTGCAATTCGCAGTTGCCGCTCTTCTCGCAGAACATGCAAAAATGATTGCCTTCGACCAACATCATTTCCACAATGTCACGCCGAATCTTGTTGATCTTTTCGGTGTCGTTTTCGACGATCATGCCTTCGGCGATGGGTTGGGTACAGGCTGACTGCGGCCGCCCATTAACCATGACCGTACAAACCCGACAGCTCCCGTGAGGGGAGAGGTCGTTGAACGCGCATAACCTGGGAATATAGATCCCCGCTTCATCCGCGGCCTGCATGATAGTCTGCCCCGGTCGGCCTTTAACCTCTTCGCCGTCAATGACAAAGGTTATTTCTTCTTGACTCATGATACCTTCCTTATGACTCTTTGAAGATAACCGACTCGCGGCCGGTGATCGCTTTTGATTCGCCTAACGCCGCCTGGATATCGAACGACGATCGGAAACCTTCCTCGTTTTCTTTGACCAGCCCTTCGTAAAGGGTCCGGAAATTTTGCAAGGTGGATAAAATCGGGTTTGGTGAAGTCTGCCCCAGACCGCATCGACTGGCGGTTTTGATTGTGTGACACAGGTCTTTCAGGTAATCCAGGTCCGCGGGTTCGCCCTTGCCGGCCCGAATCTGGTCCAGCCGCTCCTTCAACAGCACGTTGCCTACCCGACAGGGTGTGCAATAACCGCAACTTTCCTCAATGAAGAAGTCCATGAAGTAATCCACGATGCCGAGAATGTCGCGCGTATCGTTAAACACCATTATCGAACCGCCAGTGGCCAAATCGTCGTAGCAAATGGTCCGCTCGAAATCTTTGGGAGCAACCATCTGCCCACTGGGCCCGCCGATCTGCACGGCGGCGGTATCTTGGGCACCGGCCAACTTCAGCACTTCCCCGAGCTTGATGCCGAAAGGTACTTCGTAAACACCAGGACGCATACAGTCGCCGGAAATGCTCAAAAGTTTTGTTCCCGGGCTTCCTTGTGAGCCTAACTCAGAGAACCAACCGGGACCTTTTTCCAAAATACGGGCCGCACAACAGAAGGTCTCAACATTGTTAATCGTCGTAGGCGAATTCAGGTAACCCTTCTGTGCAGGGAACGGCGGACGGTTCTTGGGGTCGCCGCGAAGACCCTCACAGGAACTCAAAAGAGCGGTCTCTTCGCCGCAAATGTACGCGCCGGCTCCCATCTGGATACGGATGTCGAAGTTGAATCCTTCCTTGCCGCAGACGTTCTGACCCAACAGGCCTTTGTTTCGCCGTTCGTTGAGCACGTCCTCCAGGAAAGGCCGCAGATATGCGTATTCGCCGCGGAGATATAAAATGCCGGTATCGCTGCCTATGGCGTAGCCGCCCACGGTCATTCCTTCAAACAGCAGGTCCGGCCTCTCGGTCAGGATAACCCGATCCTTGAACGTTCCCGGCTCACCTTCGTCCGCGTTACAGATCACGAAACGCTTTGGACCGTTTGCCGCTCGGGTGAATTCCCATTTCATACCGGTAGGGAAGCCAGCCCCACCACGGCCGCGAAGCCGCGCGGTCTTGATGTCCCGAATCACCTCCGCCGGTGTCATGGCTAAAGCTCTGTGAATTGCTTCACCCGGTTTCATGTCGTCAAAGATCACCGGCCCTGTTTTGCGAATGTTGTTTTCCACCATAGAGCGGACCAGCTCGTGCCCGTTGTTGCCATCGCCAACTTTTTGCACCAGCTTATGCACATCCAGGTTTTTCTTGAGTTCGCGGACAATCCGCCGTGCCGTGTCGCTGGAAACTTCAGTGACGACCACGTCATTAACCAGGATCGCCGGTGCCTGGTCGCACATCCCGATGCAGGGAGTGTATTCCAGACTGATCTTTCCGTCGGAAGTGGTCTCACCGAAATTGATGCCCAATTCCTGGGAAAACACCTTTGCCACTTCTTCGCAGCCAGCCATCTGGTCGATAATGTCGTTGCACAACCGGATAACGACTTTCCCTTTGGGCTTGTCAGAGAGGAACGCGTAAAAGGAAACCACGCTCTCAACTTCAACCCGGTGTGTCTTGACCTGCTGGGCAATGGCGTCCATCGACTCGCTGCATACGCAACCGAGTTCGTGTTGCACATCGTTCACGATATCCATCATCCGCGTGCGGTCGTTGCCGTACTTCTGGCAAATATCTATGACCGTTTTTTGATTGGTCTCATTCATGAGGTACCTCATTTGTTCGTGGGAACTGATTTCTCAGCCAACCCATTTAACAAAACAACATTCAATAAATGGTAGGAATTTTTGCTTCCTACTCAGGAAGCCGCCTGGCAGCCGGTACAGTCAGCCGACAAAGCTGTCCCTTCAAGCAATGACACGACCGTTGTCGGCCGTACCCCCCCCCATTTGGAATCATCACCGGAACAAACCTCTTCGGTGAAGATGTTTTTTGCCTTTCGTGATCAGTCGGTTTAGCGGTCAAATCGTCAACAAGGACCGACTTTTTATCCGCTGATAACGGCCGAAACCGGTACGCGACAAGCATCTGGCTTTTATTTCAATCGGACCGCGATCATATCACATTGTGAAAAATATCACAATAATTACCATACAAAAAATTGCATTCCTTGCAACTCAATAAATTATAGGGTTTCGAAGAAAATTTGGGAAGCCTTGTAAGTACAGGCTAACAAAATATTTGCGGCAAGTTCAGCGAATTGCAACCGCAT
>CAZMVS010000133.1:0-6601 GCA_964569525.1 uncultured Planctomycetales bacterium | reverse complement strand
GCGTTCGCTGGGCAGCCATGGATTTCCTGCTCCAGGCCGACCGCGAAAACCGCCGCCGCATCCGCCTCCAGGAATGGCTGCTGCTCGCCCTACGCTGCCTGGTCATGCTGCTGATTGGATTACTTCTGGCCCGATGGTTCCTGCGTCCCTCCGCCATGCTCGCCTTCGCCGGCGCCGAAGCCCGCACTCAACGCATAATCATCCTCGACGATTCCTTCAGCATGCAATTACAACATGGTGAACAAAACATTTTCGATCGGGCCAAGTCCGCCACCCTGCAAATCGTCGAACAGCTTCACAGCGAATCCCCCGCCGACCCAATGACCATATTACGTACCTCTCGTCCTGATGCCCCGCTGCAAAATGTACCCCGCGCCGACCACCTCGACCTCCTTGCCTTCCGCCACCAACTTCAGCCCCTCTCCGCCACTAACCTCGGCTCACGTTTGAACCGTACCATGGAAACCATCACCCAAACCGCCATTGATTCCGACTTGCCCACCACCGTTTATCTGCTCAGTGACTATCAACGCCACGATTGGGCTAATCTCGGCCAAAACAAAAATAAAGACGAATCTTCCTCTCAAAACGAAACACAAAACACCGCCTCACCACGATCCGACAATCCTAACAATAAGATCGAAGGCCTTCGGTTTGTCTTTGTGGACGTCAGCCAAGAAACGAACAACCTCGCCATCACCGCCCTTGAATCCACCCGGAACCAGGCCGTTGTCGGCACCGACGCCCGCTTCCTGACCCGCATCACAAACTTTGGCATCGCCAAAACCAATCCCGACCCCCTGCAAGCCTACGTCAACGACAACGCCCTGCCGCCGATTCCCGTACCCGCTATCGATGCCGGTCAATCCGCCGATGTCCCCATCGAAGCCATCTTCACCCAACCGGGACCGGGCCACCTCACCGCGGAACTCTCCGCCGACAATCTTCCCATCGACAATCAGCGAAACCTCATCGTCCCCGTTGAAAAGAACCTCCGGATCCTAGTCATCAACGGCGAACCTGCCGGCGATCCTTACCGCGACGAAGTCCATCTGTTCACCGTCGCCCTTCGTCCCGAAGGACCGCAACCCAGCGGCAACGAAATCACCATCATCGAAGAACCCCAACTCGCCGACATCAGCCTGGCGGACTTCCACGTAGTCACCTTGGCCAATGTCACCCGCATCACTGAAAACATGGCCGATCGCCTGCATAACTACGTCACCGCCGGCGGAGGACTGATGATTTTCCTCGGCGACCAGGTCAACCTCGAACAATATAACCAGGTTCTTCTAAACAACGGCCGACAATTGCTACCCGCCAGGCTTAACAAAACGATCACCTTGCCCGACGAGCAACCCGCCGTCACCTTCGCCGCACCCGCCGCCGATCATCCCGTCACCGGAAGCTTCCGCCAGGTCACCACACCGCTTTTTCGCCAAGCCCGGGTGCATACCTACATCATTGCCCAACCAATACAAGACACCGCCACCAGGCCCGCACAAACATCGAATAAAAACACTACCACCCAATACGAACCTGCAACCACCCGCGTCTTGCTGCGCTACGAAGATCAACAACAATCACCCGCCGCCATTGAACGCACCCTCGGCAAAGGCCGCATCCTCCTCTTCACCACCAGCCTCGACAAAGAATGGAATAACTTCGCCGACTCCCCCATTTACCTGGTGTGGAACATGGAAATGGTTCAATACCTCGCTCGGCCGACGGATCAATCCGCGTTCAAACTCGTCGGCCAACCCCTGCAGTTCACCCTGCCCCCGAACCTCGCCCAGGTCACCGCCCGCTTGGAACCACCCGGCTTTCCCGAAACACCCGCCATCAATATTACACCCCGGCCCGATCCTGACACCGGCCGACCGGCCATCAATTGGCCCCACACCCAACAACCAGGTGTTTATCGCTTCCGCCCCAACGACTCCACCAACCAAAAGGATACAAAACTTTTCGCCGTCAACCTCGATCCGACCGAAAGTAATCTCCGCCACATCCAACCCGACGAACTTCTTGAAAACTTTAAACCGTACAACGCTGAATACATCCGCGCCGAACAGCTAGCCGAAACACACACCACAAATAACGGTCGCAAAGAATTGTGGTCGCTTATTCTTATCCTGCTGGTCGTCACCTTAATGAGTGAACAAATATTGGCCTGGTGGTTCGCCGGCGGCGGCAACTGGCAAAAACTGTGGAGGAAAAAAGCCACATGACCAGCTTTGCCTCCATCCTGGCCCAGATCGAGCACCACCGGGTGTTGGAATTTGCCCATCAGCCGCAAGGATGGTCCGCCCTTGTCGGTCTGCTGACATTGGCAGTTCTACTCTACCTCGTCATTTACCTCTACCGTCGCGAAGCACGTTCGGGAGCTTCTCTCAAAACCCGTTATGTATTGGCCGGCCTGCGCTGCACGGTCTTAATCGTCCTCGCCATTATCTGGCTGCAACCGGTTATCACCACCTACCATCAACAGCAACAACGCGCCACAACCCTCATCCTCGCCGACGGCTCCGCCAGCATGTCTCTGAAAGATCGCTACCCCGACGCATCTATAAAACGAGAAGTCAAAAATGCTCTACAGAAAACATCAAAACACGATCCAACCGAATTCACCCGCGCCGAATTAGTCGAGACCTTACTCAATCCCGCCGGCCAAAACCTCGCTCGACAGTTGGCCGCTAACAATAACATCCAGCTCTACCAATTCGGCCAATCCCTCAAACCTATCGGCCCGCAAAATCCCACTACACAAGAAACAACACCACTCGAAAATCCTCAGTCACAAAACTTGACCCAACACCACAACATAAACAACTTCAAGCTGAACGCCGACGCGCCCGTCACCGACGTCGGCCAAGCCATCCGCCACGCAGTCGATGCCCAGGCCGGCACACCTCTTGCCGGCGTCATTGTCTTTTCCGATGGTTGCTTCAATCACGGCGAACCAGTGGAGACCGTTGGCCGCTATGCACGTTCCCGTAAAATACCCATTTATACCGTGGGCATCGGCGACCCCTCCCCGCCGCGCAACCTCTCCGTCAGCACCCTTGAAGCACCGACCAATGTATTCATCCGCGATCCCTTCGAAATCACCGCCGACCTGCAGGCTCGCGGCATGAATCAAGCCAATGTAAAAGTCGAACTGCTCCGCCGCCGCTCCGGCAGCGACCAACCCGTTTTGCTCGAATCGAAAAATATCTCTTTGCCCACCGGCCGCAGCAAACATCGCATAACCTTCACCCAACAACTGCAAGCCGCCGGCCAAACCCGCTTTCTATTCCGCGTGACCCCGCTGCCCGGCGAAACCTTGAGCCAAGACAACGTCAAGGAAATCACCGTCCACGCCTTGGACAACAAAATCAAGGTCCTCATTGTCGCAGGGGGACCAAGTTGGGATTACCGCCTGCTCGCCCGCCTCCTGCAACGCGACAAAACCATCGAATTAAGCTGTTGGCTACAATCCGCCGACACCACCGCCGTTCGTGACGGCAACAAGGTGATTGACCACCTGCCTACCAGCCGCGAAGAATTGTTAAACTACGACTGTGTCATCCTCATGGATCCGCAAGCGGGCAATTTCCTTTCCTCATGGGCCGATCACATCGAATCTCTCGTTACCGCCAACGGCGGAGGCTTCCTTTACGTCGCCGGCCGAAAAAATACCCCCCGCTTTACCCATGAACCCGACGCCCGATCATTGCTTGACTTGCTTCCCGTTACCTTCGATCCTTCTGAAGCCGATTTACTAATCAACGAACTCGGCCACTTCCAGGAAACCAATTGGGCATTAAAAGTTCCTCCTGACGCAGCCAACCATGCCGTATTAGCTTTGACCGACAATCCCCAACTTAACCGCCGCATCTGGGCCCAACTGCCCGGCCTATATTGGCATTATCCCGTGCAGCGCGAAAAACCCGTCGCCACCGTACTGCTTCGCCACAGCAACCCCCGCATGCGTAACAGCTACGGCGGCCACGTGCTTCTCGCCACCCAATTCCTCGGTACCGGACACACCGGCTACCTCGCCTTCAACAGCACCTGGCGCTGGCGACGTAGCGGCGAACAATACTTCAATCGCTTCTGGATCAAACTCCTCCGCCACCTCGTCGAAGGCCGTCTGCTCAGCGGCCAAAAACGAGGCACCCTCCAGGCTGACCGGGAAAACTATCGCGTCGGCCAACCTGTTCGCCTCAAGGCCCGGCTTCTCGACCAACGCAATCGCCCCTTCGATACCGAACAGGTCGAAGCCGCCGTTTTACAAAACAATCAAACCATTGAAACCATGCAACTCAAAAAACAAACCAACCGCCCAGGCTGGTATGCAGGCCATTTCATCCCCACCAGCCAAGGTGATTACCGCATCCGTATTGAACTGCCCGACGCTTCCGAAGATGAACCGATCTCCATTCAAACAGAAATCTCCATCGGTCGAGCCAACCTCGAATTTCAAAACCCCCGCATGAACCTCGCTGCCTTGCAACAGTTGGCCAATGCTTCCGCCGGCGGAAAATATCTCAACATCATCGAAGCCCGACATCTGGTCTCTTTGATTCCCGATCAAACCACCAGCCTGGTAGTGGCCTCCCGCCCCGTCAGCCTATGGGATCGGTGGTGGACCTTCGCCCTGCTCGTCAGCCTGCTGACCACGGAATGGATCATCCGCAAACGAGTACGATTACTGTGAAAAAAGGAATGAATAAGCCGGTTTTCGATTCATGAGTGATTAGTGATAATGATAAACAAGTTTGCATAATACACAAAATCGTATCCTGGTAGAGGAAAATGTAATTATGAGGATCAGTCGAACAGCGAAAACCGTCTTTATTGTGTTGATGCTTTTGGCAGTCGGGGCCATATCGGCGGGTGAAATACCCCCGTCAACACTACCCTCGCAAAATATTATTCATTTGGCCGACTTGCATCCAGCTATCCACCAGGGACTTAATCTGTATTGCCAGGGTAACGTTGTACAATTATCTGAAGGCACGGCACGTGTCGCTGACGAGGACATTCATCTGCGAGCGAAACGGATAGAGATTGCTCCGGCGGATGTGATCGAGGTATCGAATCTGAAGATGACGTTACGGGAAGGGAAGATGTCCCCGTAGCAGGGAGGCAACCATCTGCCGGTCGGTATCTCCGATAAGCGCCAATTACAACCTGATGCTTACGTACCGGGGAGCCTCTGTATTCTATATCCCGATCAGCCGAACGCCGAGTTCAAAGAGGAACGAGATTATAAAGTTGATAATCTCTGGGGCGCGTTTGAGTTATTGCCTAATGGATCTCTGTCGGGGGGAACTTCGGTAAGATGTACATACCGTATCAGCCTGCAACGGCTGGATGCCCTTGTTGCTCTGTCCAATGGAACGATACGTTGTATCAAGGGACAACCTGCGATTGATTGTCCGGTCGCTCCGAAGATTGACGACCATCATCTTCATCTGGCAAACATCTACCGCCCGCATCAGGCGAAAGCCATTAAGCCCGCGCACGTTTATGTGATTCAAGGTCCATGTGATAGCAAGAAAAAGCTCACGCCCGGTGAACCATTACCTGATCGAACGCTGACTAAGTTGCAGAACGGCAAGTCGGTCACGATCGTCTGCTGGGGTGACAGTGTGACCGTCGGCGGCGACGCCAGCGCACCGCGGTACCGTTACGTAAATTGCTTTGCGTCAAAATTGAAGACACGATTCCCCGCAGCCTCGATTAAAGTCATCAACGCAGGGATCGGTGGCAGCAATACCGCCGGTCGTTTCCCCAACTTCGACAAGGAAGTCCTCGCCCACCAACCGGATCTGGTCACCATGGAATTTGTCAATGACATGGGCCGACCGCTCGAAAAACTGGAAGCACGCTATAAGGATATCATTACGCGTGTACGTAAGGCCGAAGCGGAACTCATTCTGATCACGCCGCATTTCACCATGCCACGCTGGATGGGACATCCCAACGGACGTGGCCCGGACAATCGACCGGCGGTTGCCCTGCTTCGCCGCCTCGCTCGTGAACACAAAGTCCCGCTCGCAGATGCGTCGCGGCGATGGGAAGCGATGGAATACTGTGGTGTGCCTTATTTGACGCTGCTGCGTAACGGTATTAATCATCCCGACGACCGGGGTCATGCGATTTTCGTCGAAGAGCTACTTCGGTTGTTCCCGACCAATTCCTCGGATTAAAGGAGGGCTGAAGGGGCGAAAGTACCCGGCGTAAATCACCAATACAAAATAATTTCAGTCTCAGTGGTGAAAATTGTATAATAGTTGGCCAAATTGGAGTGCGCGGAGACGAAGTAACGGGTACAGCGAACATGGCGTCCCGATCAATGTGTCATTGGTTTTGTCCCGTCCATTGCCTTACCGGAGATACCAGAAAATGGGAAAAGCAGCTTCTACTCTTATTACCTTATCGGTCTTGCTCATTACAACAGGCGCCGCAAGAGCTAATAACGCCCCAACTGTATCTTCTATGCCCACCTTGAGTTCATCCACCGTGGTCGCAGATGACACCGCCGAATACACCGTCACAATGACCGCCACCGACGCGGACGGCTACAACGATATCCGTGACCTGCGGGTGC
>CAZMVS010000132.1:0-16313 GCA_964569525.1 uncultured Planctomycetales bacterium | reverse complement strand
ATCATCAAAGGGATACAGGCGATGGGCAGCCCGGCCATCAAACAGTGGATTTCGATCAGCCAGCAAGGCCATTTGGGGATTCATCCTTTCCAGCAGCCTTCCCCGCGGGAGGTTCATGTACTGGAAACTGTAAGAAATATTGGCTGGCTCGGCGAAATCGTCAAACTTCCGATAATCGTCAGCCAGCATCGGTCGGCCAAAACTGTCAGCGGGGCAAATAAACACGCGAGCCCCTTTGACATAATTACCCTGTAAGAGTTTGAACAGCGGCCTGGTGTTGGATACCCGCTTGACGTTGGGCGCGCGGGTCGGCAACCACGAACCGCCGGGTACATAACCGGCGTAGGTTACATAGCCTTCGTTTTCCTCCGCATACTGGGCCATCCCTTGCATGACCAAGTTGAGGTTATGCTTGCAACGATTGCGGTAAGCCATTTTCTGGGCCTTAAAATACCCGGGCACGAAAATACCCACGAACAAGGCGACGCAGGCCGCTATGGCCGCCAATTCCCGCAACGAAATCGCCGGTCCGGCAGACATACCACCAGTGCCACCTGTAGCACTACTCGTCATCGAAGCTTTTGGTTGTTCAAAGGGAAGCACCGAAGGCTCTTCATTGATCCGGGCCATAATCGAGTCGGCCAAGTCCGCCGGTGGCTCAGGAGTATGATAACCGTCCAACAAGCGGGTAACTTCGGCCAAGTTGCGACTCTGGGCCGCAACTTTTTCGGACGCATTGACGGCCTTTTCCACCTCGGCAGCCTGTGTGGGATCCAAGCGGTTCAGATGGTAATCAAGCAGCTGGGATTCCAGGTTTTCTGGATTATTCGACATGTTGTTTTGATTTTCCCTGGCCATTGCTTTTTCCCGACACATTCAAACGCTGATATGTTCTCTGCTAATAGTACTACGAATCGCAGAGCATTACGTTTTCTGTTTTTCTCGCAATTTTTGCCGATAGGCCTCACCCAAACGTCCAACCGCGGTATGAAGCCTGCTTTTAACCGTTCCTAACGGGACATTCAGAATATCAGCGATTTCCTTATAAGCGAAACGATGATAATAACCTAACACAAGAACCTCGCGGAGATGGTCCGGTAACTGCATCATCAGTGTCCGGATGAACTCTTCTTCTTCCCCTCGTTCCATGGCCTCTTCGGGCAGCTCGCTCACGTCGGCCAAGAAATCCCGAAAGCATTGCCCCTCGTCCTCTTCTGAGCTCACAAACGCATCAAGCGGTACTTCCGGGCGACGGCCCCACTTACGGAGTAAATCACGCCCCTTGTTGGCTGCTATCGTGAAAACCCAAGGCTTAAACCGCCTGGTGCAATCAAAACTCTCGCTCGACAGATGGACCTGCAAAAACGTTTCCTGCACCAAGTCTTCCGCCGCCGCAGCACTACCGGTGAGACGCACCAGAAAGCGGTACAACTCCGGGCTATGACGTCGAACCAGTAGTTCGAAACTTTCACTCTGACCATCCAAATGGGCGGTCAGCAACTGTTCGTCCGTTGGTCTGCTCACCGGTTCCTTTTTTCCATACGAGAGCGAACTGGGCCGGTTCGGCCCTTTTGCCATTAAACGACTTTCATCATAGCTTAACGGGACCTTCCGTCAAACTGCCAGCCTTTCAATATTGCCGTAACTCACGAAATCGGCAGGATTTGGCAATCTAGAAAAGCCTAAGAATGATTCATTCTGAAAATCTCAACGCTCTTTTTCAGAATGCCTTTAAACACAAATCCAAAGGCCAGCCTTCCAAAGCCTGTTAATGGTTTTCCCTGTACGACGATTTACGGACTGCTGAAAATTATTCTATCTTCGACCATTAGTCGATTGTTATCGGAAATTCGATCCGGCTCGCTACAGGCAAATGAAATCCTGGGAAGTCATTTCTCATGCGACACAATCGTACCTACTGATTCGCCTTTCATGATCCGCCAAAGATTCCCCTTCTGGTGCATATTGAAAACTAGGATTGTGATATCGTTCTGCCGACAAAGATCGACGGCAAACAGATCCATCACTTCCAAACGCTGCTGGAGCACTTCGTCGAAGGTCAGTTTCGCATAAAACGTGGCGGAAGCATCCTTACGCGGATCATCGCTGTACACTCCGTCCACCTGGGTGGCTTTCATGAGCACATCGGCTCCGATTTCCGCAGCAGCTATTGCAGCGGCGGTATCGGTGGTCACAAAGGGCCGTCCCGTTCCGCCGGCCAAAATAACAACCCGATTCTGTTCGAGCGCGTTAATACAACGCCGCCTCTCAAACGGTTCACAAAACAGGCCCACAGGAATCGAGGATAAAATCGACGCGCTCACACCTTCCGCTTGAAAGGTCTCCTGCAAAGCAAGGGCATTGATAATGGTGGCTATCATACCCATATAATGAGCCGTCGCAGTGGGCACCGGGGCTTGTTCCGCGAAGGTTGAACCGCGAAGGATGTTGCCTCCTCCAACAACCAGGACCACCTGAACCCCATCGGCCTGCATCTCAACCACTTCTTTGACGATATACTTCAGGGCCTCTCCGCCGATACCGAAACCTTCCGAACCGGCCAAACCTTCACCGCTGATTTTTAATAACACGCGTTTATAAGCAGGACTCGCTTTCGCCACTTGCAACCACTCCCTCGCCTAACATTACCTGCGGCCGAAATCCATAAACACGCCGCCTGAAAAGTTAACCACTTTGTTTTATCCGCCTCTGAACCGCAACGAAAAAACCGACTTTTTTTAATGCTGTACGACACGTACCAACGATTCATGAGCCGTTCCCGGAAAGGCTCTAAAAACATCCTTTTGAGCATGGTACCGCCCCGCTCACAAAAAAACCACCCGCACCGGAACTAACCGGCCGGGTGGTGATCTTCATTGTATATGTTCAGCGTCCCGGCGTGGCTCGGCTATCTCGGCCGGCCAGGCAGATACGGCCCGATCAAGTCTTATTCCTCAGCAGCGACCTCGCCGACCTGCAACCGCTCGTAGCAATTGATACTGAAACCGCCCTCCTCCAGAACTTCCTGCACCGTCTTCTTATCATCCTTGACGAAGGGCTGCTCGAGCAATACCCGCTCACTGTACCAGCGATTCAGCTTACCGATAAGAATCTTGTCCACTAGGTTCTCGGGCTTGCCGGAGGCGATAATCTGTTCCTTGGCGATCTCTCTTTCTTTCTCAACCATCTCGGCCGGCATCTCATCACGGGTCAGGGCCTCAGGCTGTAAGGCGGCGATGTGCATACACAGATCGTTCATCAAGTTGGCATCGCCATCGCCACTTGCACTGATCACCACGCCGACTTTGCCGGTATGGTGGACGTAAGTAGCCGGCTGACCTTCCACTAAAACTGCCCGGGAAAACTTCATGTTCTCCCGAATTCGATTGATGATATCATGGAGCATGTCACCAATCGTGGCACTCTGGTCATCCACGAATTTTTCCTTGACCAAGGCATCGACATCGGTCTGACCGGTCATAGCTACATGCTTGGCAACCTTATCAACCAGTTCCTTGGTCTCGGGATTGTTGGCTACCGGCGCGGTTTCGCACAGCAATTCCACCAAGGCGGCCTTACCCTTAACAGGATCACAATAACTGCCAATTCGCCCTTCGGCGGTGGTTCGGCCGGCTTTCTTTTCCGCGGCGGCTGCTCCACGCTTGCGAAGCAACTCAAGGGCTGCTGCCTCGTCGCCGTTCGTCTCCGCCAAAGCCTTCTTGCAGTCCATCATGGGCAGACCGCTACGTTCCCTGAGACTTTTGACCATTGCTGCAGTAATTTCTGCCATTTGTCCTCGCGGCTCCTCTTTTTCAATGATGCGCTCGCTAGCCGGGATGGAAACCAGCCGGAACGCAGTGTAAATATTGCTCTTGAACCCGCCGGGAGACAATTCAACACTGCCTGCCGGCCCTGGAAATACGGGAAGGTTAAACGTGTTCTATTGACTATCTGTCAGGACGATTCACCCGGCGAATCCCCGCTCGGGGTATCCTGCTCGTGTTCGGCGGCAGAACTCACCACCGCCGGCTCATCGGCCCGGGCCATAACGCGCGACGACCGGCGGGCCGGTTGAACAGAAGGCCCGCCACCTTTCTCATCGATAGGCCGCGCTCGTTTACCTTCTTCAATCGCATCGCCTACCTGGCGAAGCACCAGCTCAATCGCACGCATCGCATCGTCATTACCGGGTATGGGAATATCAACGTTATCCGGATCAGAATCCGTATCCAACAAAGCGATGACCGGAATGCCCAGCTTACGGGCTTCCCGAGCAGCATTGTATTCGCGACGAAGATCCACAATAACCAAAACGCCGGGCAAGCGGTCCATGTTTCGCACTCCGCCCAGGTTTCGCTTGATCTTGCGTAGTTCGCGATTCAGGGTGGAGACCATCTTCTTGCTATACTTTTCCTCCATCCCCGCGGCTTCGATGGCCTCCAGCTCTTCCAGCCGGGCTAAGCGAGAACGAATCGTGCGGAAGTTGGTTAAGATACCACCCAGCCAACGCTCTGCTACATAGGGCATCCCTGTTCGGGCACCAATATCTTCAATCGAATGACGGGCTTGACGTTTGGTTCCCACGAAGAGAACTTGCTTATTCTCTGCCACTACGCGCGAAACAAATTTCTTGGCCCGAAGAATTCCCTTGACCGTCTCACGAATATCAATGATGTGAATTTGGTTTCGTTTTCCGAAAATGAAGGGTTTCATCTTCGGGTTCCATCGACTCGTCCGATGACCAAAATGAATCCCCGAATCAATCAGTTCACGTACTAATTCTGAGGCCAATCGACACCTCCCGCGACAATGAAAATGCCTAACCAAGCGTCGCTGACTTGATCAGATCCGCAGACCATTCCGCGTTACCTTGTAAATCCCACACCTGTATCAGCTCAAACAGGCTCATCCAGGCCACCGCGACACTTTGGCGGTCCCGCCCGGACGATACAGGAATCCGGCATATTAACCTATCTTTCTGAAAATTGCCAACAAACCGGCCGGCCAATTAAGATTTGACCACTAAGCGTCGGCGGGCTATAGATGCGCCCTGTGAATAAAGCAAAACCTTATCCCAGCCAATCCACATCCTCCCCGTCCGGCACCCAAGGGAAAACGCGGATTTTCATCTCCGCGGCAGAGCCCAGCGGTGACCGCCATGCCGCCGAGCTGATCCTACGTATCCGCGAACTGGAACCGGAAACAACTTTTATCGGGGTAGCGGGCCCCCGAATGCAGGCCGCCGGCTGCAAACCTGTGGACGACTTTGTAGGTCAATCCGCCATGCTCTTGGGAGCAGCTCGCCTGGCAGGGAGGGCTTGGCGGCTTATTCGTCGCACGAAGCGTATGTGCCAAGAAGATCCACCCGACCTGGCCATCCTGGTTGATTCCCCCGCCCTGCATTTACCCTTGGCCAAGGGAATCAAAGCCGCCGGCTGCCCGGTGCTTTATTACATCGCCCCCCAACTATGGGCTTGGGCTCCCTGGCGGATTCGCCGCCTGCGAAGGCGGGTGGACAAGCTAGCCACTATTCTTCCGTTCGAACAAGACTATTTCCGCCAACGCGGCATGCAGGCCGATTTCGTAGGGCACCCCCTTGTGACTCAGCTCAGCGAGAATCGCCCGGACCAGGATCTCGTCCGGCAGCTGAAATCCATGGGTCAACCAGTGATCGCCTGCCTACCCGGATCCCGCAGCCACGTAATCCGGGAAGTTTTGCCCGGCCAACTGGAGGTCTGCGCCCAGATCGCCTCCCGTTATCCCCCAGCGGTCTTTTTGTTCGCCGCCGCCCACGACTCCGCCGCTCAGGCCATCCGCTCTACTTTGTCCGCAAACAATAATCCAAAATTTAAATATTTGGTTAAGACCCAAAAAAATAAAGAAATTCTCTCCGCCGCCGACTTGGCTCTTTGTGCTTCAGGAACCGCAACCCTGGAAGTGGCCTGGTACAGGGTTCCAACGGTTGTAATGTACAACGGTTCCAAGTGGGGCTATCGGCTGATAGGGCGCTGGTTGATCCGGACTGCCCATCTTTCCCTTGTCAACATCCTGGCCGGCAGGCGGATCGTACCCGAATTTATGCCCTTTTATACTTCCACGGAACCAATCGCCGACCAGGCCCTGGACATATTGGCCAATGTTGATCGACAAACTACCATCCGCCGAGAGCTTGATGAAGTCATCCGCTCCTTGGGCGATAAAGACGCAGCCCGGCAAACCGCCTCCCTAGCCTGTCAATTGATCCAAAAAACCAGCCTCTAGGCTGTTTGAAGTAACATGATCCAGCGGTATTTTGCGTGAGATGAAAAGGCAACGAATTCCACGCCCAAAACTCCATAAATCAAGAAAAATAAGCAAAAAAATGTTTACTTTAGACCTGTCAATAGCTATACTTTTAGGCGGTTGGTTTGTCGAAAGGAGTGCTGCCGAATTTGATCGCTCAAGTCCGGAACACACCGCTTGAATCGTATTCCTGCCTTTTCGGGCCTGTAGGAGGCCCCTTTCACATGCGACCCTGAAAGAGAAAGATGCGGGTCGAAGTTGACCATCGATTGGGAGAAAAACGGTGGGCACAAGACTGTATATTGGGAATCTGAACTACCAAGTCAGTAGCTCAGATCTAGAGCAATTGTTGTCCGAGCACGGCGCCGTCCAAAGTGCGGAAGTCATCAGTGACCGGATGACCGGCCGCAGCAAAGGTTTCGGTTTCGCTGAAATGGGCTCGGATGAGGAAGCCCAGGCTGCCATTGACGCCTTGAATGGCCAGGAGCACATGGGCCGATCGTTAACTGTGAACGAAGCTCGACCCCGTCAACCCCGTAGCGGCGGCAGTCGCGGCGGCGGATACGGCGGAGGCAGAAGAAGCTTTGGAAACTTACCCGTTGCCCGCCGGCAACTCTGAAAATCAGAACCTGTTCGGGCCAATAACATAAAAGCCATTGCGAACGGTCTGTTTGTATAAGAAAAGGGTGAATCTGTGCGCCAACTGGACAAACACAGCGGGCGCGCAGGTTTTTTGCGCGGTTTGCCTGGCGTTCAAAAAGCGGCTATTGAAAAAAACAAAGACCGTTTTCCTCTTAAATACGCTCATTCCGTGCTTTATTGTTTTCCCCGGTTGACGTACCATTCTCCTATAGAAAATCGAAGACAAAAAAAAGAAATACGTTTACTTTTTTTTGGGAGCAAGCCCATGCCTTTTTCCCGTACCACCTTTGTGTTTGTCGTTTTCGCAATTATCCCGCTGGGTGGAATTGTTCAGGCCGAGACCACTCTGCCGGACTCCGCCCCGGGCACGCAACCCGCTGAAAAAGAAACCACTGAGGAAGAAAAAACCAAGGAGCAGGCAGGGACGCCGGAGGCATTCCTAAAAAACCGTACAGTCAGTGAACACGAGATTTTAATTGACGGCCAACCATTACATTACCGCACAACGGCCGCCAAAATGCCTCTGAAGGATGATCAGGAGAAACTTAAGGCACACATGTTTTTTGTCGCTTATGAAAAGCTCATCGAAGATAAGAACAACACGGATAAACAAACCGATAACAAAACTTCCTACACACAACCGGATACCGCCCAGCGTCCGATCACCTTTGTTTTTAACGGCGGCCCTGGTGCAGCAGCGGTATTCTTGCATCTCGGGGCTGCAGGCCCGAAGCGTATTCAACTGGGTCCCAAGGGTATGGCTCCGGCACCTCCCTTCAAACTGAAAGACAACCCGCATACCTGGCTGAAAGTTACCGACCTGGTCTTTATCGATCCTGTGGGGACCGGTTACAGCCGGCCGGCTAATGACGTCGAAGGCAAAGAATTCTACGGCGTCAAGCAAGACATCCAATCGGTCGCGGAATTCATCCGCTTGTATGCCACACTCTATAATCGCTGGCTGTCACCACACTTTTTGGCCGGCGAAAGCTATGGCACCACCCGGGCGGCGGGACTATCCAGCTACCTGTTGGAACGTTACGGCATACCCCTCAATGGAATTATCTTCATCTCCTCCGTCCTGGATTTCCAGACCATCGTCGCCGACCGCGGGCAGGGAAACGATCTGCCTTACGCCCTGTACCTACCCAGTTATACCGCTACCGCCTTTTACCATCACCGACTAACCGACAACCTGCAAGCGGACCTGGAAAAAACACTGGCGGAAGTGGAAGACTGGGTGACCAACGTGTACACCGTGGCCCTGGCCAAGGGCAACAGCCTGGACAACAGCCAACGACAGGAAATTGCGCGGACATTAAGTCGTTATACGTCACTGCCCGTTGATTTTATTCTGCAGAGTAATTTGCGCATTCGGCCCGGCGATTTTCGGCAACGCCTGTTGCGCGATGAGCAATTATTGATCGGGCGTTTTGATTCCCGCGTCACCGGTTTCAATCCGGAGCCTACCGCCGGTTGGCCACCCTATGATCCCAGCGGGGAGCGCTACTTCGCCATCTACAGCAGTACCTTCAATGACTACATCCGCCGCGAACTGGACTATCGCAGCACCCTTATTTATGAAGTGTTATCCCCGCGCGTTCGGCCATGGGAGTGGGAATCCGGCGGGCTGCAAGGCTATCTCTCGGTATCCGACAATTTGCGATCCGCTATGACTATCAACCCCGACCTGCAAGTGTTTTTCGCCAGCGGGTTCTTCGACCTGGCCACCCCGTTTTTCGCCACCGATTACACCATCAATCGGCTGGATCTCAGCCCGCAAATGCGGGCCAATATTCGTAATACCCGCTATCGTAGCGGACATATGATTTACCATAATCCGGCCTCGCTCAAACGGTTGACAAAAAATATCAGCGAATTTATCCAGGCAGCGACCGCCAACAACAAATAGTTATAAAACCTCCGGATACCGGATACTGATCACCCGCACGATCCTTCCGTTTACCTCAAGCAAAACAAGGCCATGCTGCGGGCCATCATTTTGTAGGACTCACCGCCTTGCAATAAGCGATATCGGCGAAGACCGTCAGCCTCGCGGGTATCCATGATTAGCTCCCATCGCAAGCGGGAACGATGGGTAGGCAACACAAACGATACCGATTTTGCTCCACTATTAAGGATCAGCAGAAAGGTTTCGTCGCGAATGGGATTGGCCCGGGCATCCACGTCGTCGATGGCGTCACCGCCCAGGCGAAAGCCGATACACCGGCGTTTTGGATCCGCCCAGTCATCGCCCGTCATCTCCCGCCCCTCCGGAGCTAACCAGGAAATATCCTTGAACTTCGAATTGTTAACCTTCTTGCCGCGGAAAAATTTTTTCCGCTGCAATACCGGATGATTATGAAACAGGCGAATCAACAACCGAGTAAAGGCCAACAGGTTTTTCCCACGCCTATCAATATCCCAGTTCGCCCAGCTCAATTCATTATCTTGACAGTAGGCGTTGTTATTGCCCTGCTGTGATCGGCCGAACTCGTCGCCGGCCTGCAGCATGCACACCCCATGAGACAGAATTAAGGTTGCCAAAAAGTTGCGTTTCTGACGCTCCCGTAGTGCCAGTATCTTTTCATTATCCGTCGCCCCTTCCTCCCCGCAGTTCCAGCTAAGATTATTGTTGTGACCGTCCTGATTGCCTTCCTGGTTGGCTTCGTTGTACTTTTCGTTGTAACTGACCAGATCGTGCAGAGTAAAACCGTCATGACAGGTCACGAAATTAATACTCGCATAAGGTCGCCGGCCGGTATGTTCATACAAGTCGCTACTACCCGCCACCCGGTTGGCTAACTCGGAGAGCTGTCCTTCATCACCCTTCCAGTAACACCGCACCGTATCCCGATATTTGCCGTTCCACTCCGCCCAACCAACAGGGAAGTTACCCACTTGGTACCCACCTTCCCCTAAGTCCCACGGTTCGGCAATGAGCTTCACTTGATTGAGTACCGGATCCTGGTGAATAATATCCAAAAAAGCCCCCAGTCGATCCACGTCGTGCAACTCCCGGGCCAATGCCGACGCCAGATCGAATCGGAAACCGTCCACGTGCATTTCCTGCACCCAGTACCGCAAACTGTCCATGATCAACTGCAAGACGCGCGGGTGCATCATATTCAACGTATTCCCGCAACCCGTGTAGTCCACGTATTTGCGCTTGTCCTTCAAATTAAGTCGGTAGTAGGCGGCATTGTCGATTCCCCGCAACGATAACGTCGGGCCGAAGTGATTACCCTCCGCCGTATGGTTGTACACCACGTCGAGGATAACTTCGATCCCTTCGCGATGCAGGGTACGCACCATGCTCTTGAACTCGGATACCTGCTGGCCGAGCACGCCCGAACTGCAGTAACGGGCATCGGGGGCAAAAAAGCCGATGGAGTTATACCCCCAATAATTCGTCAAGCTTTTCTCCACCAGCCGGCGCTCTGAAATAAACTTATGCACCGGCATCAGCTCCACGGCGGTTATTCCCAGCGAATGCAAGTAATTTAATATCGGCGGCGAAGCCAATCCCGCGTAGGTACCCCGCAACTCCGGCGGCACTTCCGGATGCTGAGCGGTAAATCCTTTCACATGCAGTTCGTAAATCAACGTCTGATGCCAAGGCGTGTTCGGCCGAACGTCGTTCCCCCAACTAAAAGCCGGATCCACCACCACGCACTTGGGCATAAAAGGAGCACTGTCCCGCTCGTCGAAAGAACGATCCTTTTTCCTGCCTCCAACCTTGTAGCCAAATAAGGCGTCATCCCACTTAATGTCCCCGGCAATGGCCTGGGCGTACGGATCCAACAGCAACTTATGATGATTGAACCGCTGCCCCTGGTCCGGATCATAGGTACCGTACACCCTGTAGGCGTAAACCTGACCCGGCCGAACTTCCGCCAAGTACACGTGCCATACCTGGTCGGTGTGCTCGGATATGGGGATCCGCACCTGCTCCCGCTTAGCTTCCGGGCTATCGAACAGGCAAAGCTCAACCCCCGTGGCGTTCTCCGAAAACAGGGCGAAATTCACGCCCGCCCCGTCCCACGTGGCTCCCAGCGGATAAGGTTTACCAGGCCAGGCTTTCATCGATGAGTCCCTCATTATTCAGAAACAGACACGACCCGCACAATAACATATATCGGCCTGTTTAGGTGGCAATCCCAGATGCGGCCCATTTTCCTGCTATATCCACAAAGTCCGCATTCGACACGAATTTATCAATTTTGTGCACTTCTTCGGGGCAAAACAACCATTTGTAGGATATTTTTTTTACCGGCATTTAAAATATCGTCTTCTTGCTGCCCTACATCTACTGATCTTCACGGACCGGTGGTCAAGCCGATATAATAGATTGACCAAACAGTTGATACACAGAGAGGTGACAGTATGCCCACTTATGAATACCAGGCTAAGGATCCGCAACAAGGCTGCGATTATTGCCGGGAGAGGTTCGAAGTTATCCAAGGCATGTCCGAAGACGCCCTGACCGTGTGTCCCAAGTGTGGCCAACCGGTCCAGCGACTGATTTCCATGTGCTCCGTCTCCACCACCCAGTCCACCAAGTCCATGCTGAGCGATAAAAATCTCAAGGAGAAGGGCTTCCATAAACTGGTCAACGAAGGTGGCGGAAAATTCCGCAAAACGGTCTGACCGGCCGTCACCGAAACGGCACAAAATATACCCGCCCGGAACATAACCCCGGACGGGTACTTTAGTGTGCAAAAACCAGCATGCATTGCTGAAAACGAATCGCCACGCTCAGCCGTTCACCGCATCCAACATGGCCACGATATTTTCCGGTGGCACGTTGGCCATGATGTTGTGCACCTGCTGGAAAACAAAACCGCCGCCCGGCTTGAGAATATTGACTTCCTCCTTGACGTGACGGGCTACTTCTTCCGGCGACGCATTGGGCAGGATATGTTGCGTATCACAACCCCCACCCCAGAAAACGATGTCCTTGCCGAATTCTTTTTTCAGCTCAGCAGCGTCCATACCCCGACAGGAAATCTGCACCGGATTAATGGCATCCAAACCGGCCTCTATCAATTCCGGCAACAATTCCCGCCCCCCGCCGCAACAATGCAGGTTCACCTTCACGTTCGCCAATTCTTTGGCCCGCTGCCACATCCGTCCGTGCCGCGGCTTGAAAAACTCGCGGTACATAGCCGGCGAAATTTGCGGCCCCTGCTGCATGCCCAGGTCGTCCCCAAATAAAATGACATCGATATACTTCCCGACCGCACCAAGAAAAGCCTCCAAATTTGCCATATGCATCTCGGTAATCCGCTCGAGAAACTCGTGGGCCTCCTTCGGATTGCCCGCCAACAACATGAGAAAATTATCATTGCGATACAAAAACTGTCCGGTCTCCAACAGATTCCCCCCGAACAAACCAATGATAGCCCGATCGGTTTGCTCCCGAAGCCGCTTAGCGCCTTCGATGAAAACCTTTTCGCCTTCCGGACCCGAAATCAACGGGCCGGGCGGACTCGCTATCGACGCCCACATGCATTCACTCAACGCTTCCGGAATCGTATCCAGATTCGATCCCTCGGCAAACGGATAATACGCCTGCTCAAAATAAATCGCCCCGTCGGGCATCCGGGCAATCATCTTGCCCGATTGTGATTTGATAACCCAGCCATCTTTCTCTCGAACAGGCCGGGTCCAGTACGGCATCTTGCAGGGCGTGCCGTCCGGCAACTCCCAGTCAATCCAATGCTTATCCTCCAACGCAAACGCCCGGCCCAACTCGATCGTATCCACCCCGAAGCGCTGCAACACGTCCTCGTCCACGATCGCCAGCTGCTGCACCGGGTCATAAACATAAATAGGCCGCTTTTCTAATCCCATATAATCCCGTAGCTTGGCATAGGCCATCGCGGCAATCCCACTGGACCGATGGCCGGATAAATCAATCGGCACACGATCCGGCTCCTCATGTGCCAAAGCGGTCATCACCCGTTCTCGCGGACTCATCATAGCGGTACTCACAGCAACACACTCCCTCTTGTAATAGCCTTTCCCCTCAATTCACTCGTGAGCTTTCCATCATATCCGATTATCCCTTAAAATTTAACCGGTTGGCCGGTCCGCACACTTTCCGCCTCGGCCAGGGCAATCATCACTGCCTGCCGACTGTCCCGCGGTGTACTCAGCCAAGGGGCCACGTCTTTCTCAATACACTCGAGGAAATATTGCAACTCATTCACGTAGCCGTCATCACCAAGCAACTCCGGCGTCTCCGGATCGCCGTCGTAATGATGCACGGTCAGCGGCGTACCCCGGGCCATGTCCCACTCGATGGCCGCCTTTTCAAAAACAGCCGAGTAACCCATATTAAACCCGAAACTCGCCGGCATATCCCAAAATCCTTCCACCAGCACCGGCATATTCGTATCGTACTGCCACTGGGCAAACACCCGATCCACACCGTACTCCGGATGATTAACCCCCTGCAGATAAATCCCTCTCGGCTGACCAAGCAAATAGTAAGCAAAATCCACGTCGTGGATGTGCATGTCCAAGACCATACCCCCCGACAGCTTGGGATTCAAAATCCAACTGTTCTTGGAATATCCCGGCCGCCCAGCCTGTCGGCGAAGATGCAGCGAAACCAACTCGCCGAACTTGCGCTCGTCATAAACCTGCTTCAGATAAACGTACTCCGGCCAAAAGCGTACGCATTGCCCGATCATGAATTTGCCCTCGGCTTTATCCGCCGCTGCGATCATCGCGTCGCAATCTTCCACGCTCATCGCCATGGGCTTCTCACACAAAACGTGCTTGCCCGCTTCCAACGCCGCTACGGCAATTTCCCGATGCAAAAACGTCGGGGCACAAATATCCACCAGGTCGATATCTGCATCCGCAATCATCCCCCGGTAATCTTCAAAGGCCCGGATATCCCCGATCGCCTCGCCGCCCTCGCCAAGATCGATATTACCTTCCACGCCTTCCCATTGGCCGGCCCGGCGAGAGGCGTCCTCATCGCACAAGGCCACCACCTTCGCCTTATCCGCCAGCTTTTGGTAATTATTAAAATGCATTCTGCCGATGAAACCGGCCCCAATGATTCCCGCACGTATCATGTCCTGCCTCCACTTGGCCTGTTTTTTTGCTGATGTGACACTTCATTATCAACGACCATATTACCGCACAACTCCGACTTGGAAAAGGATTTCCATCACCTTAAACAACCCACTCATCCACTGCTTCGAAGCTCTCCCACATAAAAAATCGACCCGCCGATCATCAATGACCAACGGGCCGAACGGTTCACTTATTTCTTTCAAAAATTTACGCCTTTTTCGCCCAGGTCGGTAGCTTCCACGGATCACGATACTCGCGGGTCAAAAACTGATTCGCATCGTCATCATTGGCTACCCGTTCCTTCTCCGCGTCCCACACGATCTCGTGGCCGGCCATATCCGTCACGTTGGCCAGATGGCACATCGTCGTACTCTTGTGCCCTTCCGTAATCGGCGCGTGTGGCTTTTCCTTCCCCCTGATCGAAGCGGCAAAATTTTTCGCGTGGGCAATACCACCACCAACGCCCTTCTGTTTAACCGGCTCACCACGGAGCGGATAGAACGTCCAGCCGCCGCGAGTAATAACCATGGCCCCCTTCTCGCCCTGGATCTCCATCCCCACACCTTTACCGCGATGGTTATAGAAAACCCAGTTGCGCAACTCCCATATCACCGTGAAATCGGGATAGTGATAAATCGTGTGGTGCGTATCCGGCCATTCCTTGGCGTCCTTGATCAGACTGTATCCCTGCGACGAAACCCGCTCAGGCATATCCAGATCAAGTACGTGGCGGATCGAATCCAACCAGTGCACGCCCCAGTTGGCCACGTCCCCCGTACCATAGCCTTTCATAAAATGCCAATTATAGTGCACGCGATTTTTGTTATAAGGCCGCATCGGTGCCGGCCCGGTCCACAACTCGTAATCCAGCTCCTTGGGCGGTTCACTGTCTTCAACAATCGGAATCGCTCCGCGATAATTGTTAGCCCAGCCGCGAGCAAACCCGACCTTGCCCAGGCCGCCTTCGGCAATAAATTCCTTGGCCTTTAAGAAACCGATATTACTCCGCTGCTGCGTCCCCACCTGGATCACCTGCTTGGGGTACCGCTGTTGGGCAGCGACCATGGCTTGACCGTCATGCACGTCGTAGCCGATCGGCTTTTCAACGTAAACACTTTTACCCGCCTCCATCGCCATCACCGCAATCAATGCGTGCCAATGATCGGGACAGGTCACCGCCACCGCATCGATGGACTTGTCATCAAGCACCTCACGAAAATCCTTCACAAACTTGGGCTTGATATCGACCTTCCGCTTTTTCAGCTCTTTCATGGCCCGATCATACATACGGTCATCCGGGTCGCACAAAGTCACCACGTCGAATTGCCCCGAGTGATGAAAGTTACTGGCGATCTGCCAGCCGCGATTGCGAATACCGCAAACCGCCGCCCGCAGTTTCGACTTCTTCTTCGGCGTAGCCGCCTGCGCCCCCGCCGTCGCCAAGGCCGCCGTCGCCGCTGTCGTCTTCACAAAATCCCGCCGGGTAAATGATTGATCCGTTATCCTGCCCATGACTGACTCCCTTTCATGCTGAATCAAATTGAAACGAAGATGCTTCTCCGGTTATTGTGGCACAGATTATTCGCCGGATCAATTTCCCGCGCGCTTAATCAATAACCAAAAAATGTTCAAACGCACAAAAAAGACCGGGACATAACGGCCCCGGCCTTTCAAACTACGCCATTATCAATAACAACTATCATTCCAGCTTTTCAGCAACCAATCGGACTACAAGCAATTTGAATGTCTTCTTGCCTCTGGCTTTCGGGTTTATATCTTTAGTGTAAAAATATGCGGGTTCGCCTGATTTGATCTGCAGACAATGGACGATCTCCGTTCGTTGTAAAACGGAGGCTTTAATGCCTTTCGAAACGTTGACGGCATCATCAGCCACATCATTGATGCTGATATGCAATTGAAGGGACAAAACGGGCCTTTCCCCATTCCTGCCGAACCAGTGACCTTTTACTATCACCCCGTAGCCGATATTTTCGTAACTGATGGTTTTGGATACCTCTCCTTCTTTGTTGATTTTAACTGATGTGAGTATTGGTACTTCGGTCCCCTGCCGATATTCAAACGGTGTAGTAAGATTCGTTTGATGATTTGCCTGAAATGTCGGACTGGCGTTCTCTGTGCCCAGTTTTTCAAATAATTCAGCAACAGTAGGCTGGTCCTTGATCAACGCATCAAAATCCATTTTGGAATACTGCTCAGGTGTCCAGTTGACCGTGAAGGCATCAATGCGAAGGTGTGTGTGCTGGTCAGGCAGGTTTTTTATATAACTTTGTTGA
>CAZMVS010000131.1:0-3751 GCA_964569525.1 uncultured Planctomycetales bacterium | reverse complement strand
CGCTGAGGGCTTGCATGTTCTGTTGGAGCCATTCGGTGACGCGGGCGCGGTTGAAGCGCCATTGTCCGGCGACTTTTTGGCCGGGGAGTTTTCCGCGGTCGGCCAGTTTGCGCACTTCGCGGACATCCATGCCGACATAACGGGCGAAATCTTCTAGGCTCATGCTTCGGTAGGGCATTTTCAACCTCGTCAGTTTTGCAAATCACAGGGCGTAAATCACGTTTTTTCGGCCCGATAAAATGATTCTGTTGATATATGTTTCATCGAAGCCGGGCCGGCATTACGATCGGCCTTGTCGCCACGACCGTTTGGTTCGGTAATTTCATTATACCACAGCATTAAATGCGCGTCCTCTCCATCTTTAGGGGCAATGTTGAGGTTGACCATCGGGTTTCTGGCCTGCGGGTGATGGGAATTATTTCGCCCGATAATTCGCAGGGCGTGAGGGATACGGTTTGTTTCGTAAATTTTGATGGTATTTGTATTTGCCTCGGGTCGGTTTTGAATCGTATATCAAGATCGGTTTGATAAAGGGGTAAACGATGAGTGTCATAACCGATCCGACAGAAGTATTGCGTGGTGAAGTAGCCAGTTTTATCGAAGAGGCTCGGCGGCGGAGCGAGGTGGATCCGATTCACCGTCGGCGGGCTGATCGGCGGTATCATCGCAGCTGGCCGTTGAAGGTTTTGATCGGGGCGCGGGATATCTCGGCGGCCTTGCATAACGCCTCCAACCTGGGCCTGGGCTTCATGTCCACCTTGCCGGTGGAGCCGAACACGGTGGTGTTTCTCAAGTTGTTTTGTCACGTCCGGGGTCGGCCGCGAGTGCCGGCGGTGGTGCGGCATGCGACGCCTGTGGATCATGGCTACCTGGTGGGCTGCGAGTATTTGTTGAATGACGTGCAGTTGTGTGACCAGGCGGTTCGTCTGGTGCGGGAACAAGGGTACGGGATGGAGGAAGGTCTTATTCATTGAGGGAGGTTCCTGGAGAGGGGAAAGACATTTCGAGTCGAAAGTTCTGGGCAGGCATGGTTTCGGTTGGCGCATAAACCCGCTGTTGGTGCGGTAAAGCGGGTTGAAAATGGGTTGAAATGGGTTTGTTTTCGGGTGTTCCGTTCGGGGTGATTTTTGTTGTAAATCCATTTATTGAGTGAGCTTAAATGCGTTTTTGAAATGGGTTTGTTTTGTAATATTTTTTTGCGCTCCGGGAATGATGTTGATTTTTGGAAACATGCGGGGAAGGCAAAGAGATTTACAATTCGTATTGGCGCGTTCATTTCGCAAATTTTCTTAAAAAGCGGGAAAACAGTGATGAAGAGCAACCGCATGTGACCGGTGCTGCCGACGATCTGTAATATTCCTGGTTGGGCGATCATTGTAAGGTCCTTTCAGTCCCGGCGTGCCGGGATTACGGTTCGTTATTTCCCGAATACACTGGACATAACACGGCGGGTGTTCCGCTGAGAAGTGTAGGATGTGGAGAGGTGATCCCGGCGCCGGGACGGCTGCGCCGGTCAGAATCCGGGATTCCTGAACCCGGTGCGCTGTGCGGACGTTGTTGCGGGGCAATCGTCAGAAGAGAATTTCAGGTAAGCTGATCAGGGCTGGATGAAGGTTTAACGGGAGTGGTGAGTCATCCTGCTATGTTATCAACGCGACCGTACCCTTTTGATCGAAAAGGGTGGGGCACCCGGCCATTCTGCTAAATAGCTAAAAAACGCATCGTAATCCATGAAATAGTCCCTATTATGATTCCTCCGAATAAAATACCTGCAGAATTCCAGATTGACAGTTGAGGAAATGTTGGAGAAAGACACGAAGCAATTCCACCAGATAAGCCGTTAATCAAGGCCAATAACAAACGTTCTTTGGAGAGTTTATTTTTGCTGTCTTGGCGTTTGCGCATGGTTCTGTATACCCACGAATTTGCTAAATATATGATGATCAGGCAATAACCGATAATAAAGTGATATTCAGTTACTATAAAGGTTGTGGAGGATGGAGCACGTTGGCCTCCATGTAGTGAACGAAACAGCCATCTTGAAAAAATGGCTATTCCAATGGTGATCAATGCATAGCGGATGATAAATAATCGATCGTTATTTTTCATTGCTTTTTAGGCTCCATTAAATCCGTTCGGTAATCTCAATTCTGAGTTTCGTGTGGTTTATTGGAACGACGTTTCAGATATATTCTGCGGCTAATTATTTCGGAAAGCAGAGTTGTGAGCCAGGTCGAAAACCCCACTATCAGGCCGCCAAGAAAAAGAGCGTCGAAATTCCAAATATCACAGTGAGGACGGGGTGCGAGGCTCCCCAAGGCGATTCCGCCGGCAAAGCCGTTAATCAAGGTCAAGAGTAACCGTTCAATATTGAGTTCAGCCTCATCTATTTTAGCATATTGCTTGCGAATTGTGTTTACTACATACGCATTCGCAATGAGGATGATAATCAACCAAAATACTAAAATCGTTAATTGTTTAAGATGCTTTAATTCACTGGAAGAAAGATTAAAACTTTGATATCTGAATATCGCCAGTAAATATAAGAGGATTGCTATTGTAGTGGTACATATGGCATAGCGTATTAAGAATTTGCTGTTAATTTTTGTCATACCAAAGATCAAAAATTTTTTACTTGAAAGAGCGTCTATACTAAAGTCATGGTAGTAATTATTACCCTTGGCCGAGGAGTTTTCTTTTTTCTGTGTTGAATTCTTCCTGGGTAATGGCGTTGTCGTCGAGGAGTTTTTTGAGTTTGTCCAGTTGTTCGTAGCGGTGGTCGGGGACTTTGGCGGTTTTAGCAGCTTTGGCGGGGAGTTGGTCAGCCCATTGGCGGAACTGCTTGAGGTAGAGGAGCAAGAAGATAACGGCGGGGATACCGGCGAGGATTATCAATGGGCCTAACGATCCGATGGTCATCAGGATGGCGTAAGTTATGCCCGTCCTTCTTCCATAATCCGAGTCCGGGGGAATGTCCCTGGTGTTTTCGAAATAAGCTTTCAAAGATTCGGGGATTTTGAATGGAAAAAGGATCCAGATGAATACGATCCCGGCGACGGGGATTAAGACCAGCCAGGCGAACAATGGATCAATCGTTCTATATTCTTCCGGGATGCGGGACAAACCGTCGTATAAGAAATAGGCGACCACGATTTGCAAAGCAAAGAAACCAAAAGCGAAACACACAAAGACGAACCAGATGGAAATTCCCATAACAGGTGCAACGTCCAGCGTTGTTGAATGCATTGGATTGGTCTCCTTTTGGGGCAGGGCTGATAAATGACCGAGTGATTGTAAACCGACACGATGCAGAGCGATTGTCGGCGCGTATGTATAGGAAGTCAAGGAATCGTTGTGGCAAGTGTGTTGGAAAGGTTGCTTCAGGTTTCGCTGCGCTGCATTCGGGTCTGGTATGTTTCGTTGTGGCCGGCTTGTGGAAAAGGAAGGCTTGGGTGTTTTGTGGGGGTTGAATGAAAAGGGAGGAGATGTTTCAGGGATGGGGATGACAGGGTTTCGTAGGGTTCTAAGATCCCGATTTATCGGGATGACACGCGTGGAAAGGTTATAAGATTTCTCGCTGCGCTCGAAATGACAATCGATGGAACACTGCTTGCGTAGTCCATGTCAACAAAAGCGGTGTCGCGGCCGGCGTAGTCCAAAGGATTCTGCGATGGGGAGTAATCACGCTACTACACTGCTCGAGAAGCAGTGGCACGGGTGTCGCAGTCCAAAGAATATAAGATTTCTCTCC
>CAZMVS010000130.1:0-4846 GCA_964569525.1 uncultured Planctomycetales bacterium | reverse complement strand
TCGACTTTAATTCTTGGGATTTTTCACTGTTCCAGGGGGCAAAATTTTCAAAATCAGCCCCAGCGGATCAACCCGATGTGATAACGGGCGGCCATTTCCGGATGATTAGGTACAATCCGGAGGGCGTAACCATAGCGTCCGCTATATGAACAGGGGATCACGCCTTGATACCGATAGGTATCCACAGAACCATTGGAACCTTCACATTTCAATAGCGACGTATGCCCCGTGGAGATCAAGCCGTTGGCATCCAAAGGACCATAGTAAAGCTCTACCGAAACTTCTTCCGGCTTGATCGATCCCAGCCGAATTTCCGCGTTTACCGGCAGTTCGTTGCCCACCATGACTTCTTGGGGTATCTCCGCATCTACGGAATTGATGCGGACCTCGTCCCACTTCTCCTCCAGTTTTTTCCGCCACTTGGCCACATCCCGGGCCACCTTATACTGATCCTCGCTGAAGTGTTTCCATCGCCGGCCGGCTGGTAAGTAAAAACGATCCAAATACTCGTGCACCATCCGATTACTGCTGAAAACCGGACAACAAGTCTCCATGCAACATTTCATCATTTTGATCCACCGCCGCGGCAAATCGTCCGCTCCCCGGTCGTAAAACATGGGCACAATTTCTTTTTCCAACAACTCATAAATGGACTGGGCTTCCATGAAATCCTGGTAATCCTGATTTCCGTAGATCCGCCGATCGCCGATGGACCATCCATTGGAGCCGTCGTAGGCTTCCGGCCACCAACCGTCCAGAATAGACATGTTCAGACCGGCATTGGGCGTGATTTTCATACCGCTTGTACCGCTGGCTTCGTGCAACTTGATCGGAGTATTCAGCCAAACATCCACTCCCTCAATCAGCAGGCGGGCGATACTCATATCGTAATCTTCCAAGAAGACGATCCTGTTCCGCAGGTGTGGCTGCTTGGTAAACTGAACCAGTTGCTTAATCAGTTCCTTGCCCGCCTCGTCCTTGGGGTGCGCTTTACCGGAGATGATCATTTGGACCGGCCGATTAGGATCGGCAAGGATCCGCATCAATCGCTCCTGGTCCTTAAGGAACAAATTTGCCCGCTTATAAGTCGCAAACCGGCGGGCAAAACCAATTGTCAAAGCCTCCGGATCAAGCGCTTCGTCAGCACTGTCCACTTCCGCAGGCGGAGCCCCCCGGGCAATTAATTGATTCCTCATCCGTCGGCGGGCAAAGGCTACTAAGCGTCCTCGCAATCGCTCGTGCACCCGCCACAACTCCGCATCAGGAATCAGATCAACCCGCCTCCATACCTCCGTGTTCAGCGGATCCTCCATCCATTGCGGGCCTAAATACTGATCGAACAGGTGGGCAATATCACGTGAGACCCAACTGCGCATATGGACGCCGTTGGTTATGGAGGTAATGGGCACCTCGTTCACCGGCACACCGGGATATACATCACTGAACATTTCCCGGGAAACCTTGCCGTGAACCTGGCTTACCCCGTTACTCAGGTACGACAACCGCAAGGCCAAAACAGCCATGGAAAAAGGCTCTTTCGTATCTTGGACATTCATACGGCCTAAACGCAGCAACTCCTGCTCGTCAATACCCAACTCCCGGCAATAACTGCCCAGGTATTTGGTAACCAAGGAAGGCGGGAAACGATCAATTCCCGCAGGAACCGGTGTATGCGTGGTGAAAACAGTCCCGGTGCATACGATCTCCCGAGCTTCCTCAAAACCCAAGCCGTCTTCCTGCATCCGCTGACGAAGCCGTTCCATGGCCAAAAAGGCGGAATGGCCCTCATTCATGTGACATACCGACGGCTCAATGCCTAAAGCCGCCAAAGCCCGCAAGCCGCCAATACCCAACACAATCTCCTGGCGAATGCGCACTTCCTGGTCGCCTCCATACAACCGGGCCGTGATATCTCGGTCTTCCCGACGGTTGCTCGGCACATTCGTATCTAGCAAATAAAGGGTTACTCTTCCAACACGTACCTGCCAGACATTCGCGCAAACATGATGTCCACCAACATCCATGCTCACACATAATTGTTTCCGCTCCTCCGTGAAAACCGGAGTGATCGGCAACATGGAAAAATCAAGATCAGGGTAGTCTTCGAACTGGTAACCGTCGTTGGTCAGGTACTGGTGAAAATACCCTTGCCTATATAACAAACCCACGCCTACCAGCGGAATACCCAAGTCACTGGCGCTTTTGAGATGATCGCCTGCCAACACCCCCAACCCCCCAGAGTAAATAGGCAAGCATTCGTGCAGCCCGAATTCTGCGGAAAAATATGCGATAGTTCCCAAATCCTCCTTCCCATATCTATCTTGGAAATGGGTTGGGGCGTTTATATAAGCATGAAACGAATCCACAATCCGTCCCAAAGAGGCAATATAGGCCGGATCCCTCGCCAACCGCTCCAAGCGTTCTTGAGCAATTTGAGCCAGCATGGCTACCGGGTTGTGTTTCAGCTCCCGCCATAAATCGATATCCAGGCGACGGATTTGCTCGATCGCCTCCGCGTTCCAGGTCCACCAAAGGTTGTGGACCAATTCTCGCAAAGGCTTTAAAGGCTCAGGCAAGGCTGGCAAAACCATAAAGTTGCGTACGTGATTCATCTGTTCACCGGTTTCCTCTGTTAGGAACGTTTTGAAATCCAGCCCCCCCCACATGGCGGCTGGTAAAATTCTTCCTCACCCCTTAATACGCTCTCGCCATACGAGGGAAGGCATAGTCCTATCGGATTTTAGCATCGGCAAAAAATAAAATAACTTGTTGATAATGCGCGTTTTATTCAATTAAAAAAGAGATTTGGGTATTTTGTCCGCCCTGTCGTCAAATTCATCCAACCGCCTGTTCAGCCCCAATCAGATTCCACGAACGAAGCAAAATCCGCCTCTGTAAAACTACTTCATATTCTTACTAAACAAGAACTTATGGAATTTGTTCAGAATATCGTTCAATACGGATTAGCCCACAATGCTTTTGCTAACCCCTCTTGCTTACCCCCCTTATACATAAAAGGCCTTCGCCAACTCTTTACTGGGCTAAGTACATAATCCTAAAGAAGATGGCTTGCTTTTTCCTGTTGCCTGACAACCAAGCTCACTATCTGATAACTTTTCATGTACCCTTATAATACGCTTTGTACAAAACCAGCCCACAACGAATGTTCTGAAAGTGGAAAAATATGACTGACGGAAGTCCATCACATGCCCGACAACGGTTCCTTGAATTTGTTCACAAGGGCGGCGATCGCCCATACGTATCCCTACAAATCGGGGCCGGCGCCGGCTTCGACGCTAAATTGGCCGGCAAAGAATGGATCAGCGAAGCCACCCTAGCTGACACTATCCGGGCCTACCAGCAGGTTGGCGGCGATCCGTTGCTCAACGTCGGCCTCCCGGAATTTACCGGCCGGGTTCCGGAACTTTCCTGGCAACACCAGGTGGAAACCCATAATCAAAGCCGGATCACCCACAGTTACCTGAATACTCCCTACGGCCGGCTGTACCGGAAAATCCATGAAAACGAAACCGCCGGGCTAACCCCCATGGTTTATCCCCTCACCGCGAACAGCAGCCTGGACGTTGTCCGCTGGTACGCCCACCAGCACTACAAGGCCCTCGATTACCTTCCCGAACTTCTCGGTCCCATTCTCGAACAGGCCCATCCCCACGGCCCGGTCTCCATTCAGTGGAATATCCAACCTTTCGAACTGTTCGGATTGGCCTCAGTCCCCGATTTGGTCCTGCTGGCCATGACTCAACCTGAAGCATACCGGGCGGTTTGCGACGACATTCGTGAGGTCAATATCGAACTGGTCAAAAAAGTTTTCGCCTGTGGAGCCGACTTCGTTTTCCTAGGCGGGCCGGGCGTGGAAATGATGTCCCCACGACTTTATGAGGAATATCTCATCCCCGATTCGCAGGCCATCAGCCGGGCGGCCCACGAGGTCGGCGGACTGATCTACAGCCATATCTGCTCGCCCATCGAGCCTTTCCTGTCCAAAGGCTATTACAACCAAATGGGCATCGACCTTTTTGAAACGCTCTCCCCGCCACCGGTGGGCAATGTCGAAGACCTGAAAAAAGCTCGGGGCATCTGCGATCCGCATATGTGTACCCGGGGCAACGTGGGGCTGGACGTGCTGCTGAACGGAAACCCGGAACAGGTGGCTGAGGCTACGAAATCGGTCATTCAGGCCACCACCGGCAGCAAGCACATGATTGCTGCTTCCGATTACCTCTTTTATGATATCCCCCTCGAAAATGCCCAAGCCGTCGTGGAAACAGTGCAGAATTACACCGTCTGACCATATCAGCGGCCAAACAAACAGAACGCATTGTTAAAAAAACGAACCCTCATGAAATGCGCTATGTTCCGCGAATCTCTCTTATAAAGAATGGGAATCCTGTCCCGCCAGTGCTTGCGATTCATCGGCACTGTCTTCACCCGCATCGTCCATCAGCCACTGTGAGGCCAACGCCGCTTGCCGCTCCTCCGCTTTGGCCTGGCGGAACTTAAAGACCAGCCAAATCAAACCGCATAACGTTAAAGGCACAAGGCCCGCCAGCATGGCCCGGGTTACACGATAACCCGCCGGCTCAACCGGAACTGCCGCTACCGGCGAGAGGTAGCGTGCTTCAAAGATGGCCACCGCCGGTTCCTTTTCTTCCGCCGAAGACAACTGCTCAGGAGTCAATAAACTTATCAATCGATCTTTATTCCGGGTATGCCAGTCCACCAACTTGGCCAGTGTAGCATCCGCGTTCTCCTCCGGCTGGCTGAACTCCGCCACCACCGTATCCGCCAGGCGGGCGATCTTCTCGTCCAGTTTGACCAGCCGCTG
>CAZMVS010000129.1:0-16537 GCA_964569525.1 uncultured Planctomycetales bacterium | reverse complement strand
TGATCGACCGTCCGTGGTTTCCTTGTAATTTATACACCCCACCAAACGTCGTTTCATCCCCAAAATACAGGTCCTTTAGGCTTTTTCAGGGACGACTATTTAAAAGTGTAATTGTTGTGACGATAAATTATTGAATTGGATGTGATAAAAAGCCGGCCCGTGGTTGTGACGCCATGGGCCGGTGTGGTTTTACGTTTGTGAAGCGGTCTCGATTTGAGCGTTTGAGATTTCTCGCTGCGCTCGAAATGACAGACTTGCTGAGATTTCTCTGCCGGCGAGCCGGTTCCGGTGGACCGGGATAAATGACAGACTTGTTAAGATTACTCTTCCCGATTATATCGGTCCCGGCGCGCTGGGAGAAATGACAGTTGTCATATCTATTTCGGCAGTGTGCTGGTGAATTTATATTTGCCGGAGCCGAGTTCGAAGACGGCGCGGCTGTCTTTCATGTGTAAGAATTTCACGTCTTGGGCTTTGCCGGCGGATTGGCCGCTTTCGGTGACTTTGTTCGCGTCAGTTGCCGGGACACAAACGATGGCCGACGAATTAGCGGGGATTTCGATGTGCCATTCGAGGTTTCCGTCGCCGGTTTTCTTCCAATTGCTGACGATTTTGCCGTAGGGCGATTCGTGCCAGGCGTTGACGTAATCGAGGCCGTCGAGCACCTGTGGTTTCATGTGGATTTTCTTGAAGCCGGGTTCTGCGGGGGCGATACCGGCAAGGTGTTCGTAGAACCAGATGACCAGGTCGCCGATGAGCATGACGTGATTGCGGGAGTTCATGGCGGGATTGGCGGTGTCGCCGTTCCACAGTTCCCAGATGGTGGTGGCCCCTTGTTTGATCATGTAGCCCCAGCTGGGATAGGTGGTCTGGTCGGCCATGGTATAGGAGACGTCGGGTCGGCCGTTTTCGGTTAAAACACGGTTCATCCATTGGGCGCCGATCAAACCGGTGCCGATGTGCCCGTCGCAATCTTCCATGATCTTTTTGACGAGGTTGGTGAAGACTTTCTGTTTGTGTTGTTCGGGGACCATGTCAAAAGCCAATGGGAGAATGCTGGAAGTTTGTGAGCCGTTATCGTAGATACCTTTTTGAGGTTTGAAGTATTTACGGTTGAAGGCGTCTTTCATCTCGTTAGCCATGCGGTTGAATTTATCGGCATCGTCGGGCTTGTTCAAAAGCTCGGCGTAGCGGGCCATGAGTTTGAGGTCGTGATAGAAATAAGAGGTGCCGAGGATGGGCCCGGCGGTATGCCGGCTGGGATCCTGGGAGTGGATCAATTCCGGTTTCTCGGGAGGAACGCACCAATCGCCATACGTGTCGCGGGGCATGATGCCGTCGCTGATGTAGCGGGACATGAAGTTAATCCATTTTTTCATGGCGGGGGAATTATTTTCAAGCGTTCGTATGTCGCCGTACTGGTCGTAGAGCATGCCGGGGATGATGATAAAGCTGCTTGGCCAGGTGACGTTGTTGTTGTACATACGCCAGTAGGGCGGGGCGACGTCGGGCACGGAGCCTTCGTTGGTTTGGGCGTCGTTCATGTCGGTTACCCACTTATGGTAAAGGCGATTGATGCCGAGCATGTAACTTTCGCCGCGTGATTCGCAGGAGCGATCGCCCAGCCAGCCGTGACGCTCGTCGCGCTGTGGGCAGTCGGTGGGCATGGAGCGATAGTTTCCACGGACACCCCAGACGGTGTTTTTGTAAATCCGGTTGAGCAGGTCGTTGGAGCATTCGAAGTGGCCGGTTTGTTGGATGTCGTTGTGGACCACTCGTCCGCGGATTGCATCAAGACGAGGTTTTCCGGGAAAACCACGAACGGCCACGTAACGGAAGCCGTGGTAAGTGAAACGCGGTTCCCAATGTTCGACCTGTTGGCCTTTACAAATATAGGTGTCGAGGGCCTTGGCGGAGCGAAGGTTATCGAGATAGAGCGTGCCATCGTCTTTGATGGTTTCGGCATGGCGAAGGGTGATACGGGTACCTTGTTTAGCGCGGACGCGCAAACGGCACCAGCCGACAATGTTCTGTCCCATGTCAAAAACGTAAACGCCTTTTTCCGGTTCAGTCACCGCGACAGGGGTGATGGTTTCGGTGACGCGGATGGGCTCGTTCATCTGGGCGGCTAATTGACCCTCGGGCGGATCGACAGGTTCGGCATTTTGCCAATGAGTGTCGTTAAAACCGCTCTGTTTCCAGCCGAGTTGTTCGCAGCGGCTGTCGTAGTATTCCCCGTCATATTCATTGTTGTTGCGAATAGGGCCTTCGGTAGTGATTTTCCAGTTTTCGTTGCTGACGACGTCGGTGCTGCTGCCGTCGGTGAATTCGACGTGCATCTGGAAGATCAGCTTGGGATAGCCGTAATCTACGGTACTGAAAGGTATTCCGATTCGCGGAGCAAAGTACCTGCCGCAACCCAGGTAAACGCCGACCGTGTTGTTATCCAGTTCGAGATGATCGGTAACGTTGTAGGTGCGGTACAAGACGCGCTTATTGTAATCGGTTGCTCCGGGTACGAGGACATCGTCGCCGACTTTGCTGCCGTTGAGATATAACTCGTACAGGCCGAGGCCGGCAATATAGGCGGTGGCTCTCTTGATGGGTTTGCCGACGGGAAATTCGCCGCGCAGCATACGGGCGGGCAGCTTGCGGTATTCATCTTTGGCGGTCAATTCGCCCCATGGTTGCGTACCGTAATCGCCCAAAACTTTTGTTGATTTCCAGGAGGAATCGTCAAAATCTAATTTTTCCCAATACGCTTGTATGGTATTGAAGCTTTTCCAATGTTCGTCGGTCACGATGAACATCGGTTCGCCTTTTTCAAAAGCAATGCGCAGGACGAGAATCAGGCCAGCGGGATTGTTGTCTTTTCCGTGATTGGCTACCTCGGCAGCCAACACGTTGTCGCCATTATTGAGGAACTCGGTCAGATCCAAGCGGAACGGTTCGGAGCCCATGCCCACGACGATACTGTTGACGCGGAGGATGAAATGGTTGTCCGCGAATACGAGGCAGTTGGCGTGGGTGATTTTGCGATCAGCGGGGATGTCGAAAGTGCGGCGGAAAAAGCGTTTACCGGCGGGGATATTCTGGGGATCTTTGCCTTCGGGGTACCAGATATACTTGGCCTTTTGCCAATCTTCTGTGTATTCGGGCAGGTCGTCCGGTTTGTCCAGGCCGATCCAGTGGGCTTTCCAGTCCGTGGGTTTGAGCAAGCCCATGCTCCATCGGGCGGGTTCGCTCCAGGGGGAGGCGTTGCCCTGTTCATCCCATACGCGGACCTTCCAGAAGCAGTGCATTTGGGATCCCAGTTTTTTGCCTTGGTAGGTCACGTTGAGGGACTGATCCGATTCGACTTTGCTCGTATCCCAGAGGTCACCGATTTCCTGGTCCAGATTTTCTCGGGAATCAGCCACCAGTAATTGGTAGGCGGCTTGTTTTGTGTTTCGCTGATTCGTTTGGAGTTTCCAGCTCAAGCGGGGATGTGCCGTATCGATACCCAAGGGATTTTCGAGGTATTCGCAGCGTAAGTCCCGCACCTGCAGGTCCGCGGCAAGGGCGGAAGGAACCAGGGCTAAAAGAAACAGGCTGGCGGACATCCGGATTTTAGCTTTCAGGGTCATGAATCATTCTCCAAACAAGATCAGCGACAAAGAATTAAGACGCTTTTGGTCGTTTATCCGAAACAGCTTCACGTGGCGGGGCCGGGCTTGAAACGGCAAGAACATAAGCGCGAAAAGGCGTCCGGGGGTCCAAGTCGGCAAGGTAAGGTTCCCGGAACCACCGGCCGGTGCATACGACCGCCAAGATCGATCAATATCACCCACGGCCGAATTTTCGTCAATAGCTCATGCAGGACTTAACGGAAACATAAAGTTAGGCCGGCGTGGGGGTATGTATTTGAGGCATCTTCCTTTAGTATATCTGGGCAATAATAGCGATTGTGGGGGGCTGTGACCGGAGCATACATTTCAAGCCCACGTTGGGAGGAATGGACATGAATCGGCGGCGATATCTGCAGATCATCCTGATGGTTTTCTGTTTGGGCGGCTTTTGTTCGGTAGCATCGGCAGGGTATCGGCTGGCTGATGCCGTGGTGGTAACCCGAGATACGCCGGGTGAGATGGAACTGCTGGCCGCCAATGATCTGCGCAGCTATATCTACCAGTTGACGGGCACCTGGCCGCCGCTGCAGCGAGTGAAAGCCTATCAGCGGCCGAATATTGTCATCCGCTATGGACCGGGGCAGAAAGTTTCGAAACTCGGTCCCGATCCGGAGCAAAACCTGGCCTTGTATAAGGAATATGAAGCCCAGATTGTGCACGGTCGATCGGGCAAGGCTGTTCTGTGGGCGGTGTATGAACTGATCGAAAGCTGGGGGGTCGGTTTTTATCTGGGGGGTGATGCGCTACCGCCGAAAGATCCTGATCGGACGGTGGAGATCGTGGAAATTTCCAGGGAGCCGGCGTTGAAGATTCGTGGCAACCTGCCCTGGTTCAATTTTCTGAACAGTCCGACCACCTGGAATCCGCAGGATTATAAAACGTTCTTTGCCCAGATGGCCAAACAGAAAGCCAACTTCATCGGTTTTCATTCCTATGATCACGAACCGTTCGGGGCGTATAACATCACCGATCAGGAGGCGGTGATGGGCAAGCCTTTGATGACCACGATCTCTCCGCATCGCTGGTGGTCCCCGCCGGCTACGAGTACGGATGATTATCTTTTCGGTACGGACATGTTTTTCAATCGCGGCGAGTGGGGATGCGAGGTTGGTCTTGCGCAAGGGTGGGGATACTCTCCCGGCAGAGTGGTTCGCTGGCAACAGCAAATGATGGCGGAAGCATTGGCCTATGCCCAGAAGTTGGGGATTCGCACCTGCCTGGGTTGGGAAGTGACGGGCAATCCGGAAAATCCGGAAAACAAGGAAGCTTTTCGCCAACGCCTGCGTCATACGTTGGAGACTTATCCGCTGGATTACTTCTGGGTTTGGCAGAGTGAAGGGCGGGGGACGACCGGGGGCGAGCGTGCCTGGGCGAAGGATTCGGATGAAGAAAGACTTATCGCCGATGCTGAAATCGCGGAGGCTTTTTCTTACCTTGGTCCCGGCCATGATTTGAGTGAAGCCACGCGAATTACCCGTTATGTTTTGTTGGCCCATCGTGTTTTGCAGGAGATAGATCCGCAGGTGCGGCTGGTGGTCAGCGGTTGGGGCGGCGATGCCCACATGAAATTCAGCAGCTTGTATTCCGGGCTGGACAAGGTGGTGCCCGAGGACGTGATTTTTGCGGCCTTGGATAATATCGATCCGCGGAGTCAGGATCATGTTTCCGAGGCGTATGGTCAATTGAAACCGCAGCGCGAGCGCTGGCCTATTCCCTGGTTCGAGTCGGATGCCGGTCATACGCGTATTGATCAGACCGGTCCGCAGACGAACGTGACCGCTTTCGAACCGTTGCTCAAGGATATTGTTAAAAAAGGTTGCCAGGGCGCGTTGGGGATTCACTGGCGGACGCGGAACGTGGAAGACGTGGCCGGTTATCTTTATCGCTTCGGGTGGAATCCGGAGTTGAGTGCGGCCCAGTATTTTCATGATTATGCGGAGGATTGGTACGGTCCGCAGGCGGCTGAGGCCATGGCGGGTATGTACCTTCGGCTGGAGGAGTTCGGCCCGCAGTATGTCGGTGCCCGGGGGACCGTGGAATGTGCCAGTCGGATGTTTCATTGGTTTTGGCCGGGAGGAAATGATCCCCTCGTGACCCACAGGCCGAACCTGGCGGGTATATTGCCGGATACGTCGCGCTTTGGCGAGCTGGAAGCCATGCGCGATGAATTGTTGGATCGTAGCGGTCAGGCGGCTGTCGATTATCATCGCAGTGCGGCGGTTCAATACCATGACTTGGGCGAGACTATTCATTGGCTGGTGACTCGGGCCAAGGTGGGTTTGGAGATTCATAATGACCAAGCCCCGTTGCAACAGCGATTGCAAGAGGCGGAGGCGCTGTTGAGCGAGGGACAAGTGAGGTTGGCCCGCGATCATGCCCGGGATATTTTGAAGGATTTGCAGTTTTACGATTTTCGAAGTGCGTTGCAGGCCTTGGCGAGTACCTGTCGCACGCGGGGGGAGTTGGGCATGTTGGCCACCGCCAATGCGCGGTACGGGCGTTTTTATGCGAGCTTCGTGGAGCGGATCGCTCGGATAATGGGTAAGCCGATGCCCGAGGCGCAGGGATACGAGGACTGGAAGGGGCAGCCGGTGTTGAATGTGTATCCCGTGCCGGGACAGGTGGAGGTCGGCCAGCGGGTTTGTTTTGACGCGGTATTGTTGGTAAAGCAGCCGCTGGGCGAGTTTGTTATCGAATTGAGTAATCTGGATAACCGGGAGATGAGACGTTTGCCTCTGCAAAGCTTGGGTGGTGCGTATCACCGGGCGGTGTTTACGCCGGAGCGGGCCGGTGCCTGGGCGTGGCGACTGGTTCCACCCAACACGTACGTTCAGCCGGTGGATGCGCTGCCGTTGGATTGTGGGGTTGTTGTTGCTGGTGCGGAAGTGGAATAAAGCGATTGGTCATTACTTAAACTTGGTGAAAAATCATGCGCGATAAACGTCATTATGTGATCTTGATACTTGGTTTGTCCGTTGCGGTATGTTGTGCCTTCCAAGACGGCAGGGCGGCGGAAAAGGAAGCGGTTAATACCAATGGTGAATTTCCCGTTCCTCGTTTGAGTCCTGAACCGGCGGCTGTTTCCGGAGTGGATAAGGTCGGGCTGGATTTGAATGGGAGTTGGCGATTCAATCCCGCACCGCCGGAGCAGTTCTGGCAATCCGCGGAAGAAAAGGGTAGCGGTTGGGCGGATATTGACGTGCCCGGCGAGTGGGCGATGCAGGGTTTCGAGGTGAAGCCGGAGACCGCCGCCGCTTATCGCAAAGTTGTACGCATGCCGCAAGATTGGCAAAGGATGCGGATCAAGTTGCGCTGCGGAGCGGTGTACAGTAAGACGCAAGTTTGGGCGAACGGCCGACTGGTCGGCACGCATGAAGGTGGATTCACGCCTTTTGAGCTGGATGTCACTGATGCGATTGAGTTCGGCCAAGATAACCGGATCGACTTGGCCGTTTGTAACGAATCGACCGCGAATATTTTGTCCAATGGTTCGAAATATGCTCATCATTGCCTGGGCGGGATCATGCGGGATATCAAGCTATTGGCTCTGCCTGCGGTAAATCTGGCTTCGTATCATGTTGATTGCACGTTGGATGATGAATATAAGAATGCGAATATGCGGGTTTGGCTTCGCTTGGCCAATGAAATCGAGAAGAACGCCGATGGTCTGGTCATCCATTTGAATTTGTGGAACCCGCAGGGCGAACCGGTGGATATTTATCCTAATACGTTTCCGTTGCCTGAGATACCCGCCGGTGAAACGATGCCTTACACCATCGAGTTGCCAGTTCGCCGGCCGATGAAGTGGGATACCGAGCATCCGCATTTGTATAAGTTGACCTGTCGGTTGCGGCAAAAGGGTAAGGAGTTGGAAGCGGCCCAGCGGCGATTCGGCTTCCGAGAGATTGAAGTAAAGGGGAACCAGGTTTACGTGAACGGCAAACCCGTGCAGTTGCGGGGTGTCTGTCGGCATGAGATTGATCCCAAACGCGGGCGGAGCACGCCACCGGGCCTGGGGCGCAAGGATGCGGAAATATTCCGCGAAGCGAACGTCAATTACATACGCACTTCGCATTATCCGCCTCGCGAAGATTTTCTCGAAGCATGTGATGAGTTGGGGATATTCGTTAATGATGAGGCCCCGTTTTGTTTTATTGGTATGAAATGGGGGCATCCGTATTGGAAGGAAAATAGTCCGCACAAGCCCGAATTCAAGGAGTTGATCGTTCGCCAGACGTTGGAAATGGTTCAGCGCGATCGCAGTCATCCCAGTGTGCTCATCTGGTCGTTGGCCAACGAGTCAATGTGGGGGCCGAACTTTGAGGCGTCAGCCAAGGCGGTTTTGCAACTCGATCCGTCCCGGCCTTTGACGTTTAATTACCTGCCATGGAAAGAGCATTTTCACAAGTGGGACGAGCCTTACTGTGCCATTGGGGCGGACCATTATCCGGGCCCGAAAGCGCCGGCCAAATATGCCGACTATACCCGTCCGATTCTTTTCGACGAGGTTTGCCACATCAACGGCTACAACCGTAGCGAGCAGTGGGCCGACCCGGGTATTCGCGATCACTGGGGTGAAGTTTTTGCGGCTATGTGGGAGAAGATGTACGCCAGTAAGGGCGTGCTCGGCGGGGCGATCTGGGCGGGAATTAATGATGCGTTTCACCTGCCTTCCGGAGCGGTGACCGGTTATCCGCATTGGGGAGTGATTGATGAGTGGCGACGGCCGAAACCCGAGTATTGGCACGTGAAAAAGACTTATTCGCCGATCAAAATTGATCAACGGCGATTGGCGGTGCCGGCAGCGGGGCAATCCCTTGCGATAAAAGTGGCAAACCGTTATGACTTTACCAACCTGAGTGAGTCGCGGATCGAGTGGTCCCTTGATGAACAAACGGGTGTGGTCAAGGCGGATGTCCCCCCGCGCGAGAGTGGGACGTTGTCGATCCCTGTGGATAATAAGCAACTTGAAGGGCAGACGCTGACGTTGAAGTTTTACGATCCGCGGGGATTTTTAGCGGATGTGTATCATTTGCCGATTGGGGAGAAAACTGTTCGTGAGCCCCCGTCACAGGGTACGCTTCAGTCGCAGGAGCTCACGGTTAACGAATCCGATAAGGCGATCCAAATTACCGGCGACACGTTCAGTTGGAAAGTAAATCGACACACCGGCCAATTAACAAGTGGGCAAGTCGATGGGCAGGAAGTGCTCAGCGGCGGGCCGGTTTTGATGTTACTGCCGTTAACTAGCCACGAGGGTAAAACGCCGGGTTATACCAAAGGCCCATTGAATCATACGTGCAGCGAGTGGAAGGCTGATGAGGTAAACGTTGAACAAAAAGATGAAAGCGTGCTGGTTCTGGTGAAAGGAGCATACAAACAGGCAGAGGGTGAATATTCCTTGCGATTTGATCAGCAGGGCGGCCTGCAAGTGAGCTATCGTTTTATCAGCAAGATGGATTTGAATCCGCGACAGACGGGTATGGTTTTCGATTGTCCGCGGGCGATCGATACGTTGAGCTGGAAACGGGATGCTCAATGGACGGCCTACTGCGAGGGGCATATTGGCAGGGGGAAAGGCACGACCCGGCCGGTGCGAACCGGTGAATGGCCGGAACATAAGCCGCACACCGCGCCGCCCTGGCCGTGGGAATTGGATGAGTCGGAATACGGCATGGGTATTAACGATTTTCGGGCTACAAGGGTGAATGTTTACTTCGCTTCATTGCGCGGTCTGGATAGGAGCGGAGTATATGTGGATTCAGACGGCAATCAGCATGTCCGTTGCTGGGTGGACGGCGAGCGGATTCGCGTGCTGGTGGCCGGTTTTTGCACCGGTGGGAATGAATATTATCTCAACAAGCACGGCGGTCATTATGATGACGATCGGCGGCCGTTGAAGCCCGGCTCGGTGGTGGAGGATACGATGCAATTACGCCTGTTGGGATCTGGCAAGTAAAGTCAACAGAAAGGAAGACGGCAGATGGGATTGACGTGGATTGATGCAGTTGCGTTTCTCGGTTTTATCGCCTTGCTGGTCACGATTTCTTTGTTGGCTGGTCGTAAGCGGAAAGATTCCGAGGATTACTTTTTGGCAGGTCGAAAACTGACCTGGCCTTTGATCGGTTTTTCCCTGATCGCCGCCAATATTTCCACGGAGCATTTCGTCGGCATGGCAGGTAAGGGTTTCGGCACCGCCGGCTTGGCCATCGCCAGTTACGAATGGATTGCCGCGGTGACGCTGGTGATTGTGGCGTGGTGGCTTTTACCCAAGTTCCTCAAAGCAGGTATTTATACCATGCCCGAGTTCCTCGAGTACCGTTACGATTCAGGTACTCGCAGCTTGATGGCCGCTTATATCATGGTCGCTTACATCGTCGTGTTGTTGGCCACGGTGTTATACAGCGGTGCCCAGGGTTTGAACGCTGTCTTCGATATCCAGAGTAAATTCCAGGCGTGGTTTGATCTCAGCCCACAGGCCGCCGAGCAATGGGCGGTGATCAGCGCGATCTGGGCCATTGGCATCATCGGCGGTATTTACACGGTCTATGGCGGATTGAAAGCAGTGGTATGGGCTGATCTGATCCAGGGCGGAGGGTTAATGCTTGGTGCATTCGTGACCTTCTTTTTAGCCCTGCGACTGATCGGTGGCGAAGTCGGACCGGACGGCCAGATGATCGCCGGAAGTGTAATCGACGGCTGGAACCGTTTTACCGAGCAAACGTCAGATCGCTTGCATATGGTATTACCCACTGAACATAAGGAACTGCCCTGGACGGCGATTGTTTTCGGCGGCATTTTGATTCCCAATTTCTTCTACTGGGGTCTGAACCAGTTTATTACACAGCGGACCTTGGCGGCCAAGAGTCTGAAGGAAGGGCAAAAAGGTATAATCTTTGCCGCGTTTTTGAAGCTGACTATTCCTTTTATCATTATTATGCCCGCGATCATGGCCTATCAGCTTTACGGAGAAGAGTTGATTGCCGATGCGCAAGCTGCGTATCTTGAGCAGCACCAGGAGGCTGATAGCCAGCAGGATGCACCGACCACCAATGCTTCTATAGAAGAGCAGATGGAAAACGGAGAGATCAGTGATAAAGTCATGGAAAAGGCCGGTGAAAAAGCTTACGCCACGTTGATCAATAAGATCCTGCCGCCCTGGCTGCGGGGCTTTTTGTTCGCTGCCTTGTGTGGGGCGGTGGTGAGTACCTTTAATTCGGGTCTCAATTCGTCGTCAACGATTTTCACTATTGATATTTACCGCCAGTACATCAATTCCAATGCCGAGCCACGAAAGGAAGTGATCGTCGGTCGGGTTACGACGGCGATTATCGTGGTGATTGCCTGCATGTGGGCGCCGATTATTCTGTTCTTCCCCGAGGGTGTGTTTAGTTATATCCAGGAGGTGTGGGGCTTTATTTCCCCGGGTATCGTGGCTGCCTTTATTGTGGGATTGATTGTTAAGAAAGCTCCGCCATTTGCGGCCAAGGGGGCCATGTTGTTAGGCCTGCCGCTGTATGGGTTTTTCCGTTACGGCAAATATCTCTGGGGCATACCGAAAGAGGGAGAAAAGCTTACGGGCCTGCACGCCTGGGTGGCCAGTTTCAACGATTGGGCCTTTTTGAATCAGATGGCCTTGATGCTGGCCATACTTGCGGTGTTCATGATTGTAGTGACTTTGATCGCACCGTTGCGCGAACGCAAGGAGATGCCGGTCTCCGAGATCGACGTGACCGTGCATCCACAAACGTATATCCTGGGTAGTATTGTGATTGCCATAACTTGCTACCTGTACTGGATATTCTGGTAATGGGGGGGCGTGAAATCCTGATTGAGAATGAGCTTTTGTTTCCAGGAGGAATAGAACTATGACGCCTCGCCAGCGTGTTATGCAGACTATCCGTCATGAGCAGCCGGATCGGCCGCCGATCTTCGCCACGTTGACGCCCCAAGTGGCGGAGATGCTCGGTAAACACATGAACATGGACCCCGGCCGGCCGATCGACTCTTTGCTTTCTACGCGAATTTCGCACGCCGAGCTGCTGACCAGCCTGGGCAATGATTGTGTAGGTATCGCCGCCGGTGTACCGAGTGATAATCCTACATGCGAAGAGCCTGATGGCACCCTTATGAACGAGTGGGGCATACGGCTGAAGCCGATCGGACATTATGCCGAATTTATCGAGCATCCATTAGTGAATGCGGAATCCGTCAAAGATCTCGATCAGTTCCCCTGGCCCGATCCGCATGCTCCCGGGCGATACGATGCCGCCGAACAGATCGTCAAAAAATACGGTGATAAATATGCGGTGGTTGGCGATCTGGAATGTTCCATGTTCGAAATGTCATGGTATTTGGTGGGCTTTGACAAGTTTCTGATGGGCTTATCAACGCGCGAGCCTTATATTCTAGAGATTATGGACCGGGTGTTGAGTTATACCATTTCGGTGGGCAAAAAGCTGATCGAATTGGGCGCGGATATTATATGGGCCGGCGATGATTACGGCACCCAGCGGGGCATGCTCATTTCCCCCGACATGTGGCGGGAATTAATGAAACCGCGAATTCGCATCATGTTCAACGAATTTCGCCGGATAAATCCTAATATCAAGTTAGCCTGGCACAGTTGTGGTTCCATTTTGCCGATCATTACCGATTTTATCGAGCTTGGCCTGGACATTTTGAATCCTCTTCAGCCCAATGCCTATGGTATGGAGCCGCAATTCCTGAAAGATACCTACGGCGATCATTTGTGCTTTTTTGGTGGCGTTGATGTTCAGCAACTTTTGCCTTTCGGAACGGTTGAGGAAGTGAAAAATGAAGTGGCCAGGCGTATTCGCATTCTGGGTCGCAACGGCGGGTATATCGTCGCCCCGGCCCATAATATCCAGCCGGATACGTCGGTGGAAAATATATTGGCCATGTATGAAACGGTTTTGAATTGGGGGAAGGCGTGACCCGCTTCTTGATCGTTTGCAAGAGGGCGATTAGTTGAAGCTGATTAGTTGGAAGGGAATGTGTATTGATTGCGAATCCATTTCTCGGTGTGTTTCTGCACGCGGTCGGTGGCTTGGCTGCGGGCAGTTTTTATATCCCCTATAAGAAAGTCCGCAGCTGGGCGTGGGAAAGCTATTGGCTGGTCGGCGGTGTGTTTGCCTGGCTTATCATGCCCTCGTTGATCTCCTGGCTGACCGTACCTGATCCGTGGGGAATCATTGCGGAGACACCAGCCTCGACGCTGTTCTGGACTTATCTTTTCGGCGCGTTGTGGGGCGTCGGCGGGCTGACCTTCGGCCTGACCATGCGCTACCTGGGCATGTCGTTGGGAATGGCCTTGGCCTTGGGTTTTTGTGCCGCGTTCGGAACCGTCGTTCCGCCTGTATTTGAAGGCAACTTCGATGAACTGGTGGGGGACTGGTCCGGCCTGTTAACCCTGATGGGTACCGCCGTTTGCCTGGCGGGTATCGCCGTTTGCGGCAAGGCGGGAATGACCAAGGAGCGCGAGCTGCCCGATGAAGCCAAGAAGGCGACCATCGAAGAATTTAATTTTTCCAAGGGTATCTGGCTGGCCGTCTTTGCCGGTGTGCTCAGTGCCTGTATGGCCTTCGGTATCGCCGCCGGTGAACCGATCGCCGAACGGGTGGACCAGGTGATGGCCGAGCAGGCGACAGCAGCAGCAGATCAAACCGATTTGCCACCTGCACAAATAGCTGATGACGAAACCGATATTACCGGCGAAGCAAAACCGCATAAGAACTTCTGGAGGACCAATCCCGTTTATATCGTTATTTTTGCCGGCGGATTTACCACCAATTTTTTGTGGTGCCTATTTCTCAATCTGCGCAATCGCACCAGCGGGGATTACGTTCGTGTCCGCCAAACCCCGATGCTGCGCAATTACTTGTTTTCCGCATCAGCGGGGACCATCTGGTACTTCCAGTTTTTCTTCTACGGTATGGGCACAACCCGCATGGGGCAATACGATTTTTCCAGCTGGACCATCCACATGGCCTTTATCATCGTGTTTTCCAATATGTGGGGCCTGATCCTTCGCGAATGGCTGGGCACCAGCAAACGTACCCATTACCTGATTTTCACTGGTATCAGCGTGTTGATTCTTTCTACCCTCGTGGTCGGGGCCGGCAACTACCTGGCGGAATTTTAATGGCCTTTATGTCTTTCTCGCTGAAAGATAAACAGGGCCCGCAAAAGCTAAGCCGGCCAAGCGAACTCTTTGGTTATTCACCGGCCGGATCGAAAAAGATACCACTTAAAACGGCATTGCCGCCGCGAATGTGCCCGATCCGAAAACGGGACGACTTGTCGTATTCATAAATAAGATATGCCCCGTTTGTATAATCGCGCAGAACCTGCACTGGGGCGATGATTTCCTTGCTGTCCAGGTCGAACATCTCCACGCCTAATTCCCGGTTACGTCGATCCCAGTCCACGAAATAAAGAGCCACACGGTAGGGGCGAGCTTTCTTCAATTCGATATCAACGGGGAACGACTGATAACAGGGTTTGGGGTTCTGAGTGCTCACCGCACCGACCTTTCGCTGGCTGGGACGATTGGCTTCGGGCATCGGGACTCGCGTATCCTTTTTGGCTATGGGCCAGTTGATGTGCTTGACGCTACCGATACCTTCGGTCCGCGGCGAGACCTGTTCCACGTATTCCGGCAAACGGGACAGGTGCTTTCCCTCTCCTTGGTAGTTAAATAAGATATACCCGTCCTCCCCAAAACTGTCCGGCCAATTGCCGGATGTTGTTTTGTCCTTGCCTACAAACCGGGCGGCGTATTGCAACGGCTTGGCTTGCCAATCCGGTCGCTCGCCTTCGTACGTGATATCGAATGTATATTCCCCGGGGCTTACGCCCATCAGGTAAACGAAATAATCATCTTCGCTCGCTTTTTGTATTCCCGGTACCTTTTTATATGCACCGTCCCACACCTTTTTGCCGTTGACCTTAAGGGTGGTGATTTTTCGGCCCGTTTTGGGAATACCTATAATGCCGGTTGTTCCTTCGGGTGTCCGAACTTCGCCTTTACCATTGGCAACATCAAAAGCCGCGTGTATAGGCCCCTGTGGAGTTATGACGTGGCCGCGCACATGGTTCAAGCCGCTGCCCAGATGCGGCGTGATCATGTAAGCCTTGAAGCCGGGCAGCTTCGGCCGAATGCCCAATATCTCTTCGCTTAACCACTTGGTGACTCCGCCGCCCCATGGATGACAAAAACTGACGTACCCGCATTGGCCGTGGGGTACGTCATCGTTCGGCCGAAGGCATTGCTGCCACGATGGCCGATATACTTCCCAGAAACTCGTGCCGCCCATCGCCAATTGACCACCCCAGCACCGATGAATCGCATCCAAGGCCGCATCGTATTGGTTGGCCTCAGCCATGGCTTCGATGATGAAATACTGGTTGAAGGGGGAGAAGGAAATTCGCTGCAACGGATCCGTGAATTCCCGCTCGAACATGGCCTCGCGTTCATCTCGATTGACGAATCCCGCGTTGAGGGCGTCCGCACAAGCATGTACGCCGAACGCCCCATGCCATTGCGGATCTTTTCGCAGGGCCGCTACCTTTTCCTTCACGGTCTGTTGGTATTTATCCCGCAAATCGCTCTGCTCGATCGTTTCCATGGCCGAGGCGAATTTAAGACAGGTCTGCAAGGTCAACATCTTATACGCGTGTTGATTTTCCTCGCAGTCCGGATTTTCAAAGGTCGCCCCCAGCCGTTCATCATGCCCGTAAAATCCCAGCGACGAATTGGTTCCGTAAATTTCCAGGGCATGCCCCAGGACGCGCCGCACTTCCGGTATGTAATGTTCGAGCGTGTCCTTATCCGCGCTGTACCAGTAATAATCCAGCAGGCTGAGCACCCAGTATAACGAGTAGCTTTCAATCCCGTTATTAACGCCGGCGGTGCGGTCGATGTTGTGTTTGACGAAATCGTAATTGCTGAAGGCTACCAGCGAGGCCGCCTGCGAAGTGTGGGCGTCGCCCGTCCACGAATGGCGGTCGCTGCGCTCCATGAGGATCGCCCCGAAATAATCCTGCAGCAGGTTCAGCTTGACCCCGTATGCCCCCGTGTACCATATTCTGTTCAACTGCTCGTCGCTGCAGGCAAAACTGCTTGTGTAATTGGTCGGCTTGATCTGGCAGACCAACCGCAGGCCGGTGATGTGAAACGGTTTTTCTAATTTTTTGACATGAATCCAGCCGAAGCGCACGCCTTCATATAATTTATCGTTCAATTCCAGGCGATAGGTATTGCCGTGCTTTACCGGTTCCTGGGTTTTGAAACGTTTCTGGGCGCCGGCGTTGACGATGGCGGGGCGGTGGTATTCGCTGATGCTCATGGTCACCTCGCCGGCCAAATCCGGGCTGTCAAATTCCAGCCAGGCGGCGCTTTCAACGCCGAAATCCACGCGGATCGAACCGACTCCCTTGACCAGCACGTTCGGATTGGACGTTTTCAGCGAAGCTAGGTTTTCAAAAAACCGTGGCTGATCTGCCGAAACCGACACCGGGAGCAGATAATAAATCTGCAGATCATCGTCGGCACCGGTTTTCTCCCAGTGATAGCGGATGAGCGGATCGGGCGAAGCGTCAATTGCCGGCCCGCTGAAATCTCCGCCGTTTAATAACGGGTAGGGCGACGGACCGGCAGGTTGACCGTTTTCGGGCAGATAAAGTTTGGAATGTGCCCAGTTGTCATCCGCCTGGACGACTACGGTTAAGACTAACGTTAATAACGCTGTCGTGATTACTTTGGTATTTAGAGTCATAAAGGGGGATCCTTAAAATGGACTATCATTCCGTTTTGCAAGCACGGCCATTACCAGTTACTCAAATCA